>CAJFUL010000050.1 GCA_904420245.1 Candidatus Paralachnospira avium | reverse complement strand
TTCTCCGTCAGCTTATCCATGGCTTTCTGGGTGATCAGCTCGGTCCTGGTATCCACGGAGCTGGTGGCCTCATCCAGGATCAGCATGGGGCTGTTCTGGATCATGGCGCGGGCGATGGTAAAGAGCTGCTTCTGGCCGGCGGAAATGCTGATGTTCTCGCCCAGCACCGTGTCGAAGCCTTCCGGGAGCGTCTCGATGAAATGATAGATCCCGCAGGCCCGGCATGCCTTTTCCAGCTGTTCGTCGGTAACGCCTTCCTTATCATAGACCAGATTCTCCCGGACCGTTCCCTCGAAAAGCCAGGTGTCCTGGAGCACCATGCTGAAGAGGCTGTGGACATTCTCCCTGGTCAGGGAGGAGGTGGAGACGCCGTCGATGCGGATATCCCCGCTGTTGATCTCAAAGAACCGCATCAGCAGATTCACCATGGTGGTCTTTCCTGCGCCGGTGGGGCCCACGATGGCCACCTTCTGTCCCGGTTTCACATGGGCGGAAAAGTCCTTGATGATGATCTTATCCGGATTGTTGGGATAGCTGAAACGCACATGGTCGAATTCCACCTCGCCCTGCACCTGCTCCAGCTTCTCCGTCTTCTGGCTCTCGTCGGGCAGCTCCTCTTCCTGGAGGAAATCGAAGACACGGTCTCCCGCGGCGGCCGCCGTCTGCATCTGGGTCATGCCCTGGGCGATGGTGCTCAAGGGAGTGGTAAACAGCCGCACATACATGATGAAGGCTGTGATGACGCCGAAACTGATCTCTCCGCCTATGGCCAGTACGGCGCCCAGCACGCAGACCACCACATATCCCAGATTGCCCACCACGTTCATCAGAGGCTGCATGATACCGGACAGGAACTGGCTCTTGCGCTCTGCTTCATACACGTTTTTATTGAGTCCCGCGAATACCTGCTTGATGTTGTCGTTGGCGCAGGAGATCCGGACCACATCGTGGCCGGAGTACATCTCCTCCACGTATCCGTTGAGGGCGCCCAGGTTTCTCTGACGGGCCACGAAGAATTTCTGGGATCTGGACATGATAAACGCCATGGCCACAAAGCCCAATAACGTCACCAGCACGGCCGCCAGTCCCATACGCCATTCTGTAACGAACATCATGATCAGACAGCCCACAAACTGGGCGGCCGAGCTGATGATGGAGGGAAGGCTGTTGGAAAGCGCCTGCTGCAGGGTGCTGACGTCGTTGGTCACACGGCTCAGGATGTCGCCGTGGGAAGTGCGCCCGAAGCACTCCATGGGCACGCTGTTGATCTTCCTGCACAGATCCTTTCTCATCTTCTTGGAAAGGGACAGCGTGATGGTGGCCATGATAAAATGCTCCAGATACGTAAACAGCGCGCTGGCCAGATACATCCCGATCAGCAGGACGCCGACGCTCCCGATGGCCGCCAGGTCGATGGTCCCCGTCAGGCCTTCCGTGATCAGATCCGTGATCCGGCTCAGCTGACTGGGTCCGATGATGGTGAGGACCGCTCCGGCCACAGCCAGGCAGAGAGCGATGATGGTGGGTATCTTTAAATTTTTCGAGTATTCCAAAAGCTCCTTCAAGACTCCCAGGAGCCCTCTCTTGCTCTTTTCCGGAACGCTCATATTCCGTCCCGGCATACGGTTTGCACTCATATCCTATTGCCTCCTTTACGCGCCCAGCTCTTTTTCCGACAGCTGGGACATGGCGATCTCCCGGTAAACAGGGCAGTTCTCCAAAAGCTCCTCATGGGTGCCGATCCCCACGGCCTTTCCTTCATCCAGCACGATGATCTTGTCGGCGTGGCGGATGGTACCGATCCTCTGGGCGACGATCAGGCGGGTCGTATCTCCCAGCTCCTCATTGAGTCCCTTCCGGAGAGCGGCGTCTGTCCTGTAGTCCAGAGCCGAGAAGGAATCGTCAAAGATCAGGATCTCCGGCTTTCTGGCCAGGGCACGGGCAATGGACAGCCTCTGCTTCTGGCCGCCGGACACATTTGTCCCGCCCTGGGTGATGGGCGCGTCGATCCCGTCGGGAAGCTTATCGACAAATTCGGAAGCCTGTGCCAGCCGGATGGCCTGTTTCACATCCTCGTCGGTCCTGGGCGCCAGGCTCTCCCCGAAGAGTACGTTGTCCCGGATATTTCCGGCAAAGAGCACGGCCTTCTGGGTCACATACCCGATGCGGTCGTAGAGGGCCTCATATGTGTAATCCCGGATATCTTTTCCGTCGATGAGCACCTGTCCGGAGGTGGCGTCATAGAATCTGGCCGCCAGGCTCACCAGAGTCGTCTTGCCGCTGCCGGTGGCGCCGATGAAGGCGATGGTCTGGCCCTTCTCCGCCTTGAAGCTGATATGCTCCAGCACTTCCTTCCCGGAAGAAGGATAGGAGAAGGATACGTCCTTAAATTCCACCGTGCCCTGCTCCTTGGCCTCGCTCTCGGTACCCTGATGCATACGGACCTTGGCATCCAGCACTTCCAGGATCCTTCCCGCGGATACCTGGGCAGCGGGCAGGAACATGATGACCATGACCAGCAGCATGATGGACATGATCACGTAAGTCGCGTACGTTCCGAAGACTACGATGTTGCTGAAGGTGGCGATCCTCTCCGTCATATTGGCGACAGGCACCTGCTCTACGATGGAAGCGCCCACCCAGTAGATGACCAGCGCCAGAGCGTTCATGGCCAGGGCCACCGACGGCAGCAGGACGGCAAAGGATCTCTGGTTGAACAGCTGAGTCCTCATCAGCCTGTCATTGGCTTTTTCAAATTTATCTTCCTGGTATTTCTCCGCGTTATAGGCATGGACCACATTGATGCCGGTCAGGTTCTCCCTGGAGATCCGGTTGATATTGTCCGTCAGCTTCTGTACCCGTCTGACTCTGGGCAGCACGATCACGATGATAAAGGCCATGACTGCCAGGAGGGCCGCCACAAATCCGGCCGTGATGGCGGAAAGCGTCCAGCTCTTGTCGATGATCTTGGCCACCGCCCATACTGCCATGATGGGGGAACGGACGATGATCTGGAGTCCCATGGCCACCAGCATCTGGATCTGGGTAATATCGTTGGTATTCCGGTTGATCAGGCTGGGAACGGAAAACCTCTGCATTTCCTCCTGACCGAAGTCCGCCACTTTATTGAATACATCCTCCCGGAGTCCATAGCTGAAGCCGGCAGCCACCTGAGAAGCCAGGTACCCGCAGGCGATGCTGAACACGGCGCTGGCCAGGGCGCAGCCCAGCATCTGAAAACCGGTATTTAAGATCTCCGCCACTGTGCTCCCCGGCGTCTCGATGAGAACGGTCAGATTGCTCATGAAATCCGGTAGGCGCAAGTCGAAATAAATCTGTCCCAATACCAGCAGTACGCATAAACCGGCCATGATCCACTCCCGTTTACGCATCCGCTTTAACAATCGAATCATTCTGTTTCCTCCTTTTTATTCCCCCAGGTCTCCTGCTGTGTCATCTGCGCGTCTATGGCCTCCAGAGAGATCAAAAGCGCGTGGTTCGCCGCCTGCATGGCAAAATCCAGAGCATACTCGGCGATGAGGATCTTTTCATCCACGGAAAGCGCATCCTTCCACGTCCCCGCCTCGGGATCTCTGGTCTCTTCTCTTACCCTCTTTATGATCTCTTCCACTTCTCCATAGGCCATTCCCAGCTTCGCCGCGGACGGCGCGTGGGAAACCTTCAGCTGACTCAGCAAAAACTCCCTGTTCGCCGCACATTCTTTCCGAAGTCCGGCCATCTCCTCCCGGATCTGGCCGTGGCTGGCAGTCTCGCTGAAAACGATGCGCCTGTACAGGCGCTCAAATTTCTTATCCAATTCACATAGTTTCACAGAAAGCACCCCATGTGACATGGCAGACATTCCCTCCTTTCCGATCCTTTATTATCCTAATGCCTTTTTTGTCTCTTTTCAACTGTCATAATTTTCCCCGTGTATAGACAAAAAAGCCGGAGTGTAAAATTTTTTTACACTCCGGCCGCCTTGTCAAAAAGTTTCGGAAGCCTTCACCATGAACAGATACGTTTCATGGACGATCTGGCTTAAATTTCTGGTGTCCTCCTCGGACCAGCCCTTGAAGATCCCCAATATCCCTCCGCTGTGGTAGCGGAGAGCCAGCTTCCGCTGGAACACGCTGCAGCTTTGATACAGCCCGGCCTCCTCGGTGAACTGCTCCAGGAACCGGTATACATACTGGTCCATCAGCTGCCCGATCTCATGACCGTAACTGGTGCGGAAACCCTTGCGGATCTGGGGGCCCGCATTGATCCCCAACAGAAAAAAGTACCGGAGAGCCCCTTCCGGATCCTCGCGGATCCGGCACTCCCTCAGCAGCCTCTCCGTCCCCCGCTCCAGCATCCACTGGAACAGCTCCGGAATATCAGCAAAATGATAGTAAAAGGCCTGCCTTGTAATGTGACATTCCTCCACGATGTCTTTTACGGTGAGCCGCTTCGTCTGCTTATCCCGCAAAAGCCTCATGGCCGCCTCCGCGATTGCCATCTTCATATCTGCCGCCATCTAAGTTCCTCCTGCCGCAAATCGCTTTTCTCCCTCAAAATGCCTATTTACCCATTATACACAAGGGAGGGCGAAAAAGCAATGCCGGCAGGGATGATTCCGTTTCTTCTATAATTATACGGGATTGGAATACCCCATCAGGCTCTCATCCACGGCCCTGGCCACTTCCCGCCCTTCCCGGATGGCCCATACCACCAGGGACTGTCCACGGTGCATATCTCCCGCTGTGAAGACGTTCTTCACATTGGTCTCATATCTGCCCGGCTCCGTCTTCACATTGGTCCGCTCATTGACTTCCACGCCGAAGGCCTTGGTCACATACTCCTGGCTTCCCAGGAAACCGGCGGCGATCAGCACCAGGTCCACCTCGATCTCCTTCTCGCTCCCGGCGACGGGCGCCATCTGCGTCCGTCCTGTCTTCTCATCCTTCTTGGGCTCCAGGCTTATGAGCACCGCTTTCTTGAGATTCCCCTTGCCGTCGGCGATGAATTCCTTGACCGTAGTCTGATAGACCCTGGGATCGTGCCCGAATACGGCGATGGCTTCCTCCTGGCCGTAATCGGTCTTCAGGATCCTGGGCCACTCCGGCCAGGGATTTTCCGGAAGTCTCTTTTCCGGCGGCTTCGGCATCATCTCCAGCTGGATGATGGAGGCGCAGCCATGACGGATGGAGGTGCCGACACAGTCGTTTCCGGTATCGCCGCCGCCGATGACCATGACCTTTTTTCCTTTGGCGGAGATGAATTTTCCGTCCTTCAGCCCGGAGTCCAGCAGGCTCTTGGTGGTGGCCGTCAGGAAATCCACCGCGAAATAGATCCCCTTTGCTTCCCTGCCGGGCACCTTGATATCCCTGGGATTGGAGGCTCCGCAGGCCAGGATCACGCTGTCATAGTTCTTTAACAGCTCTTCCGCCTTATAGGAGGCGCCCACGTCAGTCCCGGTGACAAATTCCACGCCCTCCGACTTCATGAGTTCCAGCTTCCGGTCGATGATCTTCTTATCCAGCTTCATATTGGGGATCCCATACCGCAGAAGGCCTCCGATTCGGTCTCTCCGCTCAAAGACGGTCACCTGATGGCCCCGTTTGTTGAGCATATCGGCCGCCGCCAGGCCGGAGGGGCCGGATCCCACCACCGCCACCCTCTTTCCGGTGCGGACCTTGGGAGGCATGGGCTTTACATAGCCCTCCCGGTAAGCCATCTCGATGACGGACATTTCATTTTCCTTGATGGAGATCGGATCCCCGTTCAGATTGCAGGTACAGGCCACCTCGCAGGGCGCCGGGCAGACCCGGCAGGTAAACTCCGGAAAGCTGTTGGTCTTATGGAGCCGGTTGTATGCCTGCTTCCAGTTTCCGCTGTAGACCAGATCGTTCCATTCGGGTATCAGGTTGTTCAGAGGACACCCGGAGACCATGCCTCCGAAAAGCACGCCGGACTGACAGAAGGGCGTCCCGCAGTCCATGCACCTGGCGCCCTGGACCTGCTGCTTCTTCGGCGGAAGCGGAAGGTGAAATTCCTCAAAATTCCGGATCCGCTCCAGGGGAGGCGCCACCCTCCCGGTCTCCCTCTCATATTCCAAAAATCCCGTAGGCTTTCCCATATCAGTGTCCTCCTTCCTCTTCGCCCTTCGCGTTGGCGAAGAAGGCTTCTATCTGGGCCTGCTCGCTGCTGAGGCCCTTTTCCTCCATCTGGACGATGGTATTGAGCATCCGCTTGTAATCATAGGGGATGATCTTCTTGAACTTGGGCAGATAATCTCCAAAGTTGTCCAGGATCTCCTTTCCTCTCCGGGAATTGGTATAGGCCACATGGTCCTGGATCATCTTCTTCAATTCCAGCACATCGTATTTGTTGGTCAGCTCCTCCATGGAGACCATTTCCCGGTTCAGCCTTCTGTAGAGATCGTTGTCCTCATCCAGCACATAGGCGATGCCGCCGCTCATGCCGGCCGCAAAGTTCTTCCCGGTCTTCCCCAGGATCACGGCTCTGCCTCCGGTCATATATTCGCAGCCATGGTCTCCGACGCCCTCCACCACGGCGACGGCTCCCGAATTGCGGACGCAGAACCGCTCTCCCGCCGCGCCGCTTATATAAGCCTTGCCTCCGGTGGCGCCGTAAAGAGCCACGTTCCCGATGATGATATTGTCCTCCGCTTTAAAACCTGCCCCCCTGGGCGGATAGATCACCAGCTTGCCGCCGGAGAGTCCCTTGCCGAAATAGTCGTTGCTGTCGCCGGACACCTCCAGAGTCAGACCGGACGGGATGAAGGCGCCGAAGCTCTGGCCGCCGCTCCCGCTGCACTTGACGGTAAAGGTATCCTCCGGAAGCCCCTCCGGATAACGGCGTGTGATCTCTGCCCCGAACATGGTGCCGAAGGTCCTGTCCGTATTCCGGATGTCCACCTCGATGCTCTTTTTCTGTCCCGATTCCAGAGCCGGCAGGAGCTTTCTCATCAGCACCTTCTCGTCCAGAGTCCTTTGCAGCTCGAAATTGTAGACCTTCTTCTTGTGATAGCCTGCCAGCTTCACTCCCGCGTAGGGATTATCCAGGATCCCGGAAAGATCGATGGTCCCGGCCCTCGGCGTATCGAACTGCGTCTTCATCCGCAGCAGATCGGTGCGGCCCACCAGCTCATCCACCGTGCGGATCCCCAGCTTCGCCATGTATTCCCGCAGCTCCTGGGCCACGAAGCGCATGAAGTTGATCACATACTCCGGTTTTCCTCTGAACCTCTTGCGGAGCTCCGGATTCTGGGTGGCGATACCCACCGGACAAGTGTCCAGGCTGCACACCCGCATCATCACGCACCCCATGGTCACCAGAGGAGCTGTGGCAAAGCCGAATTCCTCGGCGCCCAAAAGGGCCGCCACCAGCACGTCCCGGCCGTTCATCAGCTTGCCGTCGGTCTCCAGGATCACCTTATCCCGCAGATCGTTCATGATGAGGGTCTGATGAGTCTCCGAAAGGCCCAGCTCCCAGGGAAGGCCCGCATTGTAGATGGAGTTTCTGGGCGCCGCTCCGGTGCCCCCGTCGAAACCGGAGATCAGGATCACCTGTGCTCCCGCCTTGGCCACGCCTGCCGCCACGGTGCCCACGCCCGCCTCCGACACCAGCTTGACGGAGATCCTGGCGTTCTTATTGGCGTTTTTCAGATCGTAGATCAGCTGGGCCAGATCCTCGATGGAATAAATATCATGATGAGGCGGCGGGGAGATCAGGCTGACGCCGGGCGTGGAGTGCCTGGTCTTGGCCACCCAGGGATAGACCTTCTTGCCGGGGAGCTGTCCGCCCTCGCCAGGCTTCGCTCCCTGGGCCATCTTGATCTGGATCTCATCGGCGCTGACCAGGAACCGGGAGGTGACGCCGAACCGGGCAGAGGCCACCTGCTTGATGGCGGAACAGCGGTCCCTTCCGGGAAGGCCCTTGGTATCCAGCCTCTCGATGGCCTCGCCGCCTTCTCCCGTGTTGGATCTTCCATGGATGGCGTTCATGGCCAGGGCCAGGGTCTCATGGGCCTCCTGGGAAATGGAACCGTAGGACATGGCTCCTGTCTTAAACCGCTTCACGATGGAATCCACGCTCTCCACCTCGTCGATGGAGATCCCCTTCTTGGGATAGTTGAAGTCCAGAAGGCCCCGCAGGTTCATGGGCTTCCTCTCCTGGTGGAGAAGCTCCGAATACTCCTTGAACATCTCGTAATTGCCGGTCCTGGTGGATTCCTGCAAAAGATGGATGGTCCTGGGGTTATAGAGATGCTCCTCCTTTCCCGCCCGGGATTTATAGCTTCCCACGCTCTCCAGGGTCAGGTCCACCTGGAGCCCCAGCGGGTCAAAGGCCGCCGAATGGAGGGCGTCCACATCGGCCGCGATGTCCTCCAGCGTGATCCCGCCGATGCGGCTGACGGTATCGGTGAAGTACCGGTCCACCACTTCCTTGCTGATGCCGATGGCTTCAAAGATCTGAGAACCCTGATAGGACTGGATCGTGGAAACTCCCATCTTGGAAGCGATCTTTACGATGCCGTGGAGGACTGCCGAATCGTAGTCGTCCACAGCCGCGTAGTAATCCTTATCCAGCATGCCGGAATCGATCAGATACCGGACCGTCTCATGGGCCAGATAAGGGTTCACGGCACAGGCTCCGTACCCCAGGAGGGTGGCAAAGTGGTGGACTTCCCTGGGCTCCCCGCTCTCCAGGATCATGGCCACCGAAGTCCTCTTCTTGGTCCTCACCAAATGCTGCTGGAGAGCCGACACTGCCAGAAGAGACGGGATCGGCACATGGTTTTCGTCGATGCCCCGGTCCGACAGGATCAGGATATTGGCTCCGTCCCTCTGGGCCCGGTCCACCTCCAGGAATACATGCTCAATGGCCTTTTCCAGAGAGGTGTTCTTATAATAGATGATGGGGATCACCGCCGGTTTCAGACCCGGCACCTTCATATTCTTGATCTTCAGCAGATCCGTATCCGTCAGGATCGGATTGTTGACCTTTAAGATCCGGCAGTTTTCCGGCACTTCCTTCAACAGGTTCCCGTCACATCCGATGTAGACGGAGGTGGACGTGACGATCTCCTCCCGGATGGCGTCGATGGGCGGATTGGTCACCTGGGCAAACATCTGCTTGAAGTAATTGAACAGCGGCTGATGCTGCCTGGAGAGCACCGCCAGAGGACTGTCCGCCCCCATGGAAGACACTGCCTCGGCTCCGTCTCTTGCCATGGGGAGGATCATGGTGCGGAACTGCTCATATGTATACCCATACGCCTTCTGGAGCCTCGCCCTCTCCTCATCGGTGAAACCGGGCACTTTCTGATTGGGGATCTTCAGATCCTTAAGCTCCACCAGGTTGCTGTCCAGCCATTCCCCGTAGGGCTGTCTGCTGATGTACCGCTCCTTTAAGGTCTCATCATCCACCACTTCTCCCCGGACGGTATCCACCAGCAGCATCCTGCCGGGACGGAGCCGTTCCTTTTTCCGGACGTTCTCAATGGGAATGTCCAGAGCGCCCACTTCGGAAGCCAGGATCACATATCCGTCTTCCGTCTCATAATACCGGGAGGGCCGCAGCCCGTTGCGGTCCAGCACCGCCCCCAGGATGTCCCCGTCGCTGAAAACGATGGAAGCAGGGCCGTCCCAGGGCTCCATCATGGTGGCATAGTACTGATAAAAGTCCTTTTTCTTCTGGCTCATGTACTTGTCGTTGGCCCAGGGTTCCGGAATGGTGATCATCACCGCCAGAGGAAGCTCCATGCCGCTCATCACCAGGAATTCCAGGGCGTTGTCCAGCATGGCCGAATCGGAACCGGTCTCGCTTATGATGGGCACCACCTTCAGCATTTCCTCCTTGGTAAATTCCGACTCCATGTTCTCTTCCCTGGCGATCATCCTGTCCACGTTGCCCCGGATGGTGTTGATCTCGCCGTTGTGGACGATCATCCTGTAGGGATGGGCCCGCATCCAGCTGGGCGTCGTATTGGTGCTGAACCGGGAGTGCACCACGGCGATGGCCGATTCGTAGTCGGGAGACTGAAGATCCTCAAAAAACAGGCGCAGCTGCTTCACCAGGAACATCCCCTTGTAGACGATGGTCCTGCTGGACAGAGACACCACATAAGTGTTGTCATTACTCTGCTCAAAGACTCGTCTGGCCACAAACAGCTTCCGGTCAAAATCCAGTCCCTTCTCCACTTCCTCCGGCTTCCGGATGAAGCACTGCTCGATGCAGGGCATACAGTCATACGCCTTTTTGCCCAGGATGTCTCCGTGGATGGGAAGCTTCCTCCAGCCCAGGAATTTCATGCCTTCCTTCTCCACGATGATCTCAAACATCTTCTTGGCCTGGTTCCTGGAAAGCTCATCCTGCGGAAAGAAAAACATCCCCACGCCGTACTCCCGCTCTCCGCCCAGGGTGATCCCGCACTGGGCGGCTGCTTTCTTAAAAAACTTGTGGGAGATCTGCAGCATGATCCCGACGCCGTCTCCCGTCTTTCCTTCCGCGTCCTTTCCGGCCCGGTGCTCCAGATTCTCCACGATCCGAAGCGCGTTCTCCACCGTCTCATGAGTCTTGACGCCCTTGATATTGACCACGGCGCCCACGCCGCAGTTGTCATGCTCAAAGGACTCCTGATACAGCCCCGGTACAGGTCTGCTCTCTGCGGTTTCCAATACCCTGTCCTCCATATGTCTCCCTCCATCGCAAAATAAACTGGGAATCCCATGCGTCAGACTTCCGCGCGGAAGCCTGGCTCACGGAGTCTTTCCGCTCCACCGAAAGATAAAAGAAAAAAGAATCCTGCGGAGCGTTTTTGCTCTATGGAAACGAAGTTTCCTATAGAGCAAAAAAAGGGAGTGCCGCCTGCTCGCGCAGGCATGCACTCCCTCGTGTCATCCCGTTGGTCATATGATATTTTTATTTGCACATTATCATACACCGTGTTTTCCCATTTGTAAATAAAAACTTTTTCTTAAATTGTCAGATTGTTTGATAATAGTTCCTATAAGTCAAGATTTGTAGAAGCAAAAAAGAGGGCTGTCCAGCGACAGCCCTCTTTTTGTATACAATTTATTTCACCAGCGCAACGGTCTCCCGCATGATGGCCAGCTCTTCGTTGGTGGGAACCACCGCCACCAGCTTGGCGGAATCATCGGCGGAGATCACCACTTCCTTGCCGCGGCAGTTGTTCTTGGAAGCATCCAGCTTCACACCCAGATAGCCCAGGTACTCGCAGATCTTCTCCCGGACCAGAGGCGCGTTCTCGCCGATGCCGGCGGTAAAGGCGATGGCGTCCACGCCGTTCATGGCAGCCACATAGGAGCCCACCGTCTTCGCTACCCGGTAGCAGAAGATCTCGATGGCATCCTCAGCCAGCTGATTGCCGTCTGCCATGGCATCCTCCAGGTCACGGAAGTCGCTGGAGAGCCCCTTGGTCAGGCCGAACACACCGGATTTCTTGTTGAGGATATTGAGGACCTCGCTGACGGTCTTTCCCTCTTTGTTGCAGATATACTCCACAACGGCAGGATCGATGTCGCCGGAACGTGTTCCCATCACAAGACCTTCCAATGGAGTCAGGCCCATGCTGGTATCCACGCACTTGCCGTCCTTCACCGCGCTGATGGAAGCGCCGTTGCCCAGATGGCACACGATCACCTTGGAGTTGTCCGGATCAAGGCCCAGGAACTTGATGGTCTCCTTGGACACAAAGCTGTGGGAGGTGCCGTGGAAACCATATTTGCGGATATGGTATTTCTCATAGTATTCATAAGGGATCCCGTACATGAACGCCTTGGTGGGCATGGTCTGATGGAAAGCCGTATCAAACACAGCCACATTGGGCTTTCCGGGCATCAGCTTCTGGCAGGCGTAGATTCCCTTTAAGTTGGCAGGGTTATGAAGAGGGCCCAGATCGCAGCACTCCTCGATGACCTGGATGACCTCGTCGGTGATCACGCAGGACTGGGTGATCTTGGCGCCGCCGTGGAGCACCCTGTGGCCGATGGCATCCACCTCGTCCAGGGACTTAAGGATCCCGGTCTTTTCATTTACCAGAGCTTCCAGGACCATCTGGATAGCCTCTGTATGGGTGGGCATAGGAGCCTCTGTCACTTCCTTCTCTCCTCCGGCAGGCTGATAGATCAGACGGCCGTCGATGCCGATCCTCTCGCAAAGGCCCTTTGCCTGTACCTGCTCGGTCTCAGAGTCGATGACCTGATATTTCAGAGACGAGCTTCCGCAGTTGATAACCAATACTTTCATTCGTTTGTATCCTCCTCAATCATATTCCCTGCCACAGGCAAGAGCCCCATGGCCGCAGACTACTTCTATTTTAGCGCGTTCCTGCCTCTCTGTAAAGCAGTTTTTGCATGGTCTCCTCCCTGGAAAAGACACATCCGCAGTAGTTCTGGCGGTACAGGCCGTACTCCCCGGACAGCTCCACGGAACGCTTGTAGCCGTTCCGCTTTTTGAAATCCGACGGCAGATAGGAAACTCCGTACTCCTCCGCCAGCCGTTCTCCGATCTCCATCAGTTTATGGGCATTTTTCAGAGGGCTGATGGAAAGGGTCGTGCAGAAATAATCATATCCCCCGTCCGCAGCCGCCTGAGCGGCTTTTCTGAGCCGCTGTTCATAGCAGCGGAAACACCGCTCTCCGCCCTCCGGTACCCTTTCAAGCCCCCTGGCCATGCGGCGGAAGGCTTCCGGCTCGTAAGGTCCCCTCCGGAACGAAATGGGATACCGCCCCGTCCCGGCCGTCCTCTCCTCAAACTCCCCGATGAACCGCCGCTCCTCCTCTTCCCGCTTCCGGTACTCCTCCTCGGGACTGATGTTGGGATTGTAGTAGAGCACCGTAATGACAAAATAGCGGGACAGATATTCTAACACATAGCTGGAACAGGGAGCGCAGCAGCTGTGGAGGAGGAGTCTCTTGCCCGGCTCCATGCCCTCCAGCACCTTATCCAGTTCTTTTTGATAATTTCTCATAAAGACCTCCGCCATCTGATGGGGGACCTGCCGCGTCTTTCGCGGCATCAAAAACGCTGCCCGGCCTTCCGCCCGGACAGCGCCATATCCTTCGTGTCACAGAAAATCCCGGATCCGTTTGCTCCGTACCGGGTTCCGAAGCTTCCTGAGCGCCTTCGCCTCGATCTGGCGGATCCGCTCCCTGGTCACATTGAACTCCTTGCCCACTTCCTCCAGGGTCCTGGGATGACCGTCCTCCAGCCCGAACCGGAGCACGATGACCTGCCTCTCTCTCTCCTTAAGATCCTCCAGGAGCGAGTCGATATGCTCGCGGAGCATGACGGACTCCACATTTCCCTCGGGAGTGACGGCGTTGTTGTCCGCCACGAAATCTCCCAGGTTGGAATCGTCCTCCTCGCCGATGGGCGTCTCCAAAGACGCGGGCTCACGGGCGATCTGCATGATCTCCATGACCTTTTCCTCCGTCATATCCAGAGCCTTGGCCAGCTCCGCCACAGAGGGCTCATATCCCAGCTCCAGAGTCAGCTTCCGCTGCATCTTGGACATCTTATTGATGGTCTCCACCATATGTACAGGCACCCGGATGGTCCTGGCCTGGTCGGCCAGAGCCCTGGTCACCGACTGGCGGATCCACCAGGTCGCATATGTGCTCAGCTTATATCCCTTTGTATAATCAAACTTCTCTACACCTTTGATGAGGCCCAGATTGCCCTCCTGGACCAGATCCAGGAAGCTCATGCCGCGCCCGGTGTAGCGCTTCGCGATGCTCACGACGAGCCTCAGATTCGCCTCGATCAGCCGCTCCTTGGCCGCCTGATCGCCTTCGGATTTCCTCTTTGCCAGCTTCAGCTCTTCCTCTGCCGTAAGGAGGGGAACTGTGCCGATCTCCTTCAGATACATCCTGACAGGATCCTCTGTCCCTACGCCGTCCAGCAGATCGATGGCGTCCAGGTCAATATCCTCTTCTTCTTCCTCGTCCAGCGGGAATGCGTCGTCATCCGCCTCCATGACCATATCGTCATCAATGGCCAGCTCATTGTTCATCACGCGCAGCACGTCAATCCCATTGCTTTCCAGGTAAGTGATGATATCCTCGATCTGCTCCACCGAAAGTTCTGTCCCGGCGAAAAAATCGTTGATATCGTTCATATCGAGGGTGGACTTTTTGCTCTTGCCCAGTTCTACAAGTTTCTTTAAATCTTCACTAAACTTTTCTTTTTCCACTTGTTAACTCCCTTTCGCACACACTTATCCACGCTAATTTTAAATTATACAAGCTTTTTTTGCAAAAGTAAAGCTAAGATTTCTGTTTTCCTGTAATTTCCTGACGGATCATGAACGTTTCGGAAGCGTATGGGTCATTTTCATGATCTGAACGGCGCGGAACATGTCGTCGATGACCACTTCCCCGCGTTTGCCGCCGAATTCTCCGTCCAGGACCCACTCCACCGGTTCCTCAAAACGGAATTTGATATGGGAAGCCGCAAAATGCCGCACCAGCTTAGACTTGTGGCCGTTCTGGAAGAGGCTGGCCACCACGTCGGGGAACTGGATGATATTCTGGGGATTCTCCACCAGAAGGACTTCAAATTTCCCGTCGTCCATGCGGACATTCCTGCCGTTGAGCCCCTTGAAGCCGGCGATCTGGTTCGCGTTGCTGACCATCCCCACCAGCACATCTCCCTCATAGGACTCCCCGTCGGCCTCCATGACGATATGGCGCGCCTTGATGCCGCCCAGGCTCTTGGCCGCCTCGATGATATAGGCCGGATGGCCCAGCATGGCCTTCAGCTCCCTGGGCGTCTTGTAGGGAACGTCCGTAAAGGCTCCGAAGGCAGCCACATAAGTGAAATATCTCTCGTTGAACTTTCCCACATCCACCGGTCTGGCCGTCCCCAGCACGATGGCCTCAGCGGCCTTGATCATATTCCTGGGGATCCGGTGGCTGGCCGCGAAATCGTTGGTGGTGCCTGCCGGGATATATCCGATCCGGGGGCGTCTCTCCATCCCCATGATGCCGGACACGATCTCATTGAGCGTCCCGTCTCCTCCGCTTCCCACCACCAGGTCCATGCTCTCTCCGCGCTCTTCCACCACTTTCCTGGCGTCCAGAGCTCTCTGTGTCACATGGATCTCCACATGATACCCGGCCTTTACAAATATATCTAAAATGTCCATCAGCTTCGTCCGGATCTGGGACTTGCCGGACTGTGGATTAAAGACAAACAGCATCTTCTTATCCATATTACGAACCTGCCTTTCCTGTCATGACCGCGCTCAAGCTGCCCTGCAGCGCTCATACAGCTAAATTCTACTATTTTCCCCCAGTCCCGTCAATCTCAAAGGACCCGGATGATACTGGAAATCTTCTGGATCACCGACATCCCCTCCAGAATGGTCATGGCATCCCGGAAATGACATTCCTTCACCGTATCGGTCACGAGAACGATCTCCGCGAAGCCATCCTTCGTATTCTTCTGGATCAGCTGGGCGATGCTGACGCCGTTGTTGCCGAAAATGGAAGCGATGCTGGCCAGGACGCCTGCCCGGTCCCTGGCATGGAGCCGGATGAAATAGCGGCTCTCGGTATCCCCGATCTTTTTCACCGGCAGATCCCGGTAGCAGCCGCAGCCGATCCTGCCCGTGCAGCCCCATTCCATATCCCGGACAATGTCGATGAGATCCCCCACCACCGCGCTGGCAGTGGGCATCTCACCGGCTCCCCGGCCGTAGAACATGGCGTCGTCCACCGCATCTCCGTGGACGAAGACGGCGTTGAAGGAATCCTTGACGGAAGCCAGCGGATGCGTGCTGGGGATCAGCATGGGATGGACCCTGGCCTCGATGCCCTCTTCCGTATTCCTGGCCACTCCCAGCAGCTTGATGTCACATCCCAGTTCCCTGGCATACTTGATGTCCTTGGCGCTGATCCTGGAGATCCCTTCCGTATAGACATCGGAAAAGCCCACCCTGGAATGGAAGGCGATGGACGCCATGATGGCCACTTTGCGGCCTGCATCAAGGCCCTCCACATCGGCTGTGGGATCTGCCTCCGCGTACCCCAGCTCCTGGGCCACCGCCAGCGCGTCGGAAAATTCCATCCCCTCGTCGCTCATCTTGGTCAGGATAAAATTGGTGGTCCCGTTGACGATCCCCATGACGTCGGTGATCTCGTTTCCGGCCAGGCACTCCTTAAGAGGGCGCAGGATGGGGATCCCCCCGGCTACGGAAGCCTCAAAAAGGAAATCGCATCCATGCTCCTTCGCCGCCTGCAAAAGCTCTCCGCCCCGCTCCGCGATCAGGTCCTTATTGGCGGAGACCACATGGCGGCCCGCCCGGAGCGCCTCCAGGATATAGCTTCCGGCCGGTTCCAGCCCTCCCATCACCTCTATGATCACGGAAATGCTCTCATCCTCTATGATCTCCCGCCAGTCCGTGGTCAAAAGGCTCCTGTCCGCTTTCTCCGCCGCCTTTTCTGCGTTCCTCACCAGGATTTTTGCCACCTCGATCCGGGCTCCCGCCCGCTGTGGCATCTCATCCCTGCGCCGTTCCAGCAGTTTGTAGACGCCGCCTCCTACCGTTCCAAGTCCCAGGATCGCGACCTTGACCTTCTTCATCTTCTGCCTCCTTTTCATATGCAAAGCTGCGGACAGGTTCCCGCCGGCAGCTCCTGTCCCTGCGATACCATAAATAAGATCCCGCGTGCAAACTCTCTTCCCATGGCGGGATCAAACGCGCCGCCGCGGATCCCGTCCGCCGCGGTACAGCTCTCACAAAACGTTTTAATTGAATACTTAAAAAAGGATCCCGCTGCTGCGGGATCTTCCGCCTGCGGCGGGCCGCATAAACGGCAAACTTCCTCTCCGCCGCAAACAGGCGGCAGTCCTGCGGAACCGCAGCGCTGCCGCCTAGTATGATTGTAGGCATCTTTGTTTTATTTGTCAACAACCCCCTGCCAATTATACCACCGGACCGTATCCCGCACCGTCAGGAGCAGATCCCTGGGAGAATACCCCAGCTCCCTGGTGGCCTTGTCATGGGAAAACCTGCTGTTGCTGCTCAGCGTATAGAGGGAATAAGCCGTATACAGAGGCCTCTGCCTTTTCCTTCCGGCATACCACTGCATGAAGGGAGCCGCCGCCCTGGCCATCCACATGGGCAATACGGGAAGCCGCCTCCCTCCCGCGTCGGTGCGGACCATCTCCAGGACCTCCTTGATCTCATAACGGCGGTTGGAAAGGATATAGCACTCCCCCTTCCTCCCCCGCTCCGCGGCCAGTACGCAGCCCTTGGCCACATCCCGCACATCCACGAAGTCATAGCCGCCCCGGACACAGGCCGGAAGAACGCCGCTCATATAATTTATGACCATCTGCACCAGATAATTCCCGGACCGGTCATAGGGCCCCAGGATCCCGGACGGATGGACCACCACGGCGTCCAGTCCTTCCGCGGCCGCCCGCAGGACCGCCCCTGTGGCCTCCGCCTTGGTCTTGGCATACCCGCCCACCACCTCATCAGGCGAAAAATGATCCGTTTCCGTGATGACCGAAACCTTATCCTTCTCCGGGATGGCATGGACGGAGCTGACATAGACCAGCCGTCCTATGCCGTATTCCTTCGACAGCTCCAGGATATTCTTCGTCCCCTCCACATTGACCTGACGGAGGACCGGCGAGACTTCCCTTCCGATGTCCACGATGCCTGCCGTATGGATCAGGCAGGTCTCTCTTCCCTGGGTGCCTTCAAAAAAATGCCGCAGGCTCTCTTTGTCCCGGACATCCCCCTTGACATAATGAAGCTCTTCCGTATCCTTTCCCGCTTCCCCCGGCAGGATCAGGCCCCGGATCTCCACATCCCGCTTTTTCAGCAGGCGGACCAGGGTACTTCCCAGGTGTCCGCTTGCGCCGGTGACCAGATACAGTTTTTTCATTTTCAACACCCTTTCGCTTCTTAAACACACTGTTGCTTTATTTCTTCACTTGTATTATAATATATACATTCTTTGTTTTTCAATGTTCACATCCTTCATATATGTATGTTGTCAAACATATTCACCACTTATTGTTTAATATCTATAAAGTTCACACTTTTTTTAGATTTTTCCACCATGAAATCTGCTGCCGGAAGGCTCTGGGACAGGCGGGCAGGCTTTTTCAGAGCCCCGCCGGACAAGAACAGGAAGGAGTCCTATGATGAAACAGACCGATCACCGGATCCGGGTCACCAAACTGCTGATCCGCCGCGCCTTTACGGAACTGCTCCGCCGGAAGCCCATCCAGAATATCTCCGTCAAGGAGCTGTGCGCCCTGGCCGGCATCAACCGCGGGACCTTCTATTCCCACTACGCCGATATTTATGATCTTCTCAAAAAGCTGGAGGAGGAAATGGCCGCGGATTTTGAAAAAGCCCTGGAGCCCCTCCTGCGGGCAGACGGCCAGGAGCTTACCCCTCTTAAGATCACCACCGGCATTTTCCAGTGCCTGAAGGACAATGTGGACATCTGCACCATGACCCTGGGGCCCTTCGGAGATAAGGAATTCGCGGCCCGTCTCATCAGCCTGGGACGGGAGAACTATATCGAGAGCTACTCCAGGCTCTTTTCCGGAGCCACTCCCAAGCAGCTGGAATACTACTATGCCTTTGTCAGCGCCGGATGCATCGGCCTTCTGGAAAAATGGCTGGCGGACGGTATGGACTCCAGCGCGGAGGAGATCGCGGAAACGGCGGAAAAGATCATGACCTGCGGCGTCCAGTTCCTCCAGGTGCCCTAGTCCTTCCGGTTCTCAAATTTATACTGAATTTTATGGATGTTTTTCCCATAAAATAGATAAATTCGCCAAAAAGCTCATTGAGGGATTGTCAGATTCCTGAAATACTGTTAAAGTGTTAAATTATAAACCAGGTTCTTAAAAGGAGGTTTTCTATGTCCGATTTTGAAAAATTCAACCCTACAGACTCCGAATTTGAAGCCCGCCTGGATCAGCTGGTGGAATACTGCAAAAGCTCCAACCGCATCGACCCAGATCTCTATACCCAATACGACGTGAAGAGAGGCCTGAGAGATTCCAACGGAAAAGGCGTCCTGACCGGTCTTACGGAAATTTCCGACGTAGTCGCCTTCGACGTGATCGACGGCAGGAAAACGGCTGTCGACGGCCGCCTCTATTATCAAGGATATAATGTAGTGGACCTGATCAACGGATTTAAAGGACGGAAATTCGCCTTTGAAGAGATCACCTATCTGCTGCTGTTCGGAAATCTCCCCACAGAAAGCCAGATGCGGGAATTCCTGGAGCTGATGGGCCATTATACCACTTTGCCGGACACCTTCGTCCGGGACATCATCATGAAAGCTCCCAGCCGGGACATCATGAATTCCCTTCAGAAAAGTGTACTGACTCTCTACACTTATGATAAAAACCCCGACGATATATCCGTTTCCAACGTTTTAAAGCAGTCCCTCCAGCTGATCGCCCGGTTCCCGCTGATGTCCGTATACGCATATCAGGCATACCGGCACTATCATCTGGACGAGACCCTGGTGATCCGCAATCCCAAGCCGGAGCTTTCCACCGCCGAGAACATTTTGAGGATGCTCCGCCCCGACGGAAAATATACGGAGCTGGAGGCCAAGGTCCTGGACGTGGCTCTGGTGATCCACGCAGAGCACGGCGGCGGAAACAACTCTTCCTTTACGACCCATGTGGTCTCCTCCACCGGCACCGATACATACTCTGCCGTCACCGCCTCTTTAGGTTCCCTGAAAGGGCCCAAGCACGGCGGCGCCAACCTGAAGGTCCAGAAGATGTTCGCCGACATCGAGGAGCACGTAAAGGACTGGTCTGACGAAGACGCCATTGCCGCATACTTGCAGAAGATGATCCACAAGGAAGCCTTCGACCGGAGCGGCCTCATCTACGGCATCGGCCACGCCGTCTATACGAAGTCCGATCCCCGGTGCGTCATCCTGAAAAAATACGCGGAAGCCCTTTCGGAGGAGAAGGGCCGGGTCGCCGAATACAACCTCTACAATACCGTGGAGCGGCTGGCCTGCGACCTTCTGTCCCGCCAGAAAAACCTCCACAAGGACATCTGCGCCAATGTGGACTTCTACAGCGGCTTTGTGTACAATATGCTGGGGCTTCCCGATGAGCTGTTTACCCCGATCTTCGCCATTTCTAGGATCTCCGGCTGGTGCGCCCACCGCATCGAGGAGCTGGTCAATTCCAGCAAGATCATCCGTCCCGCCTATATGTATGTGGGACATCACAGACCCTATATCAAAATGGAGGACCGCTGAGTCCGCCTGTGAGAGAACGATCAGAGGACACGCCGAAAAAGATGTGTCCTCTTTTCTTTTCGCAAAAACCCGGGACCGGAAGATCTCCACGGGAAAAAGCCTCCCTGCATACTAGCAGGGAAGCTCTTTTCTCTCCGTTCTTTTTCAGTCCCTTTTTACGGTTCTGCCCGGTCTTCTCTCTTCCGTCCAAACCCCAGCGCCGCCAGCACCACAAGGGCTGCCGCGAGGGCCGCCGCGGGAAGCGCCAGATCTTTGGCATCGCCTGTGGAAGGCGCGCCGATCTCCGTCTGGCCGGACGTCGTCTCCTGGGGCGGCGTGAACGTATTGCGGAAAGTCAGGCTGGAAACCTTTCCCTCCGTGCTGCCGGCTTCTCCGGCATAGATCTGATATGTAAGCCCTCCGTCCTTTCCGTTGGTCACCTGGATGGTCAGCGTATAGACCGTATCGTCATAGGTCATATACGCGGTATCCCCCGCCGTCTGTCTGACCGTATATACATAATCTCCGGGCTCCGTAAAATGGAAGCCTTCAAAGGCCGCCCCGGAATTCCCGGCGATCTTAAGCTGTACGGCCTCCGGCATGGGCAGGTCTTTTCCCGCTCCCTCTCCCGGAGTCAGGACTACCCAAAATTCTTCACTGCTGTCTCCGTCCAGTTCCACACTTACGGGCACCCGCGCCGTACACTGGTAGGACGCCGCCTTGGCTCCCGCGGGCAGCAGCGCCACAGCCGCCAGAAGAACGGGAAGGAGCAGCCGTTTCCATATCCTTCGGTTCATTTCTCCATACCTCCTTCTATGGACCGGACCTGTCAGTCCATGGGCGTAAGCCGCCCAAAGACCACCACCCGGCCATTGGTCTCATTCTCGGCACAGGTAGACAGGCCGATCACCGAATCTCCCGGCTCCACGCCTATATGCCGGCTCTGTACCGCGATCTCATCCACATAATCCAACAGCTGGCTCACATCCCCTTCCGGCTGGGCCGTGGGGTCATAGATGATGCTGTCAAAGGCATCCACCTGCACGCATGCAAAGATCTCTATGGAATACGCTGCATCCGGCAGATAAAAAGTGCCCGTGGCATGGGATCCAAAATATCCGGCATTGACAAACTCCGCCAGGTCTCCGAACATGGCGCCATTCTCCATATGGTGCCCATAGACCAGGGTATAGGGATCGCTCAGATCCCTGGCATTTTCGCTGTCCAGAAAGACCGACCCCGACAGGGCGAAGTTCCCATAGACGTCCTTGTTGACATATTCCATGTCCGTTTCGCCGATGACCACCGGATAATCGATATGGGTATCGTCTATGGTCAGCCAGCCGCACACGTCGGGATTGAGCTCCTGGAGCTCCTTCAGGGAAGGACTGGCCCCGGTGTTCCCCGAGGCCGGCTTATACTCCAAAAGCTCGTCGGACAGGAACGCTCCTCTCTGTACCATGGCCGTATCCCAGAGGGAATAGCCGCCATAGAGCAGCATCACCAGGATCAGCGCCATCGCTAAAAGGCTGATGATCCGGTCACCGGCACGCGCCAATCGGCCCACCGTATCCAGGCCTCCCTTCCCCTGTCCGGTCTCGTTTTACTGCCGTTCCCTTACTCGGCATGACGGCGGCGCAGGAAGATGAAGCAGGCGCCTCCGGCCAGGGCCACCAGCAGGACATAAGGAGCCACTGTCATGGCGATGCCGGTAGGAGTGGAGGCCTCCTTGATATTTTCATAGCATACTACAGAGTCGATAGAGATGGTCCCATTTGTCACTCCGTCGTCATCGGCTGTTCCATCAATCTCGACCTTGTAGCCGTCTGTGTTGGCACTTATTTCTTCGATGGTATAAGCGTCGTCGCTGTCCAGACCGTAGATCTTGACGGCGTCGTTGTGGCCCAGTGTGACGTTCGTTTTTTCTCCGGCAGTCAGGTAAATCACCGCATCTCCCTTCGCAAATTCGCCATCCGTCGTATAAGTTCCGACTTCCGCGTAGTACTGCTCGCCCTCTTCGCCGTCGATCTGGATGGTAAAGGTAAATTCATCTCTCATATCGGCCGCGTTTCCGGAGAGGACCTTGTACAGGGTCAGATCGTGGAGCTGCTGCCCGTCCTTATCGTAATCATTGGTAAAGGAATCGGTCTTGACCTCTCCGCCTTCACTGCCGCCGTCCGGATCCACCAGCTCTGTGTACGCCGCTTCCAGCCCGGCTTCTCCGTTCTGGATATATACATAGAGATCCAGCACGTTGTCATCTTTGGTGATGCCGTCATGATCCACCGCATCCTCCTGGATGGTGTACTTATAGATCCCGGGCCCGAATTCCGTAAAGACCTCCGTGTTGATCTTGAATCCCACCGTATCGCTCAGCACCGTATTGCGATCCAAAGTGCCGTCGGGAGCAAAATCCGCGCTGGCATTGTCCCGATCCACCGTGACACCTTCGGCGACGCCGGCGCTGACCGGTATGTTGCCGCGCTCACCTAAGTTATCCGTCTCCGTCTCCGGCGTCACCGTAAAGGTAAAGGAGACGTTGGGCGTCATGGTAGTTGCCTCTTTGGTCAGGTATTTGGTGATCGTAAACGAATCACCTGCCGAGGGCTCATACCCTCCCTCCTGGGCGAAAGCCGGCATGGCGGCCATGGACAGCATCAAAGCGCCCGACAGGCAGGCGGCCGCAGTGCGGCGCATAGACTTGCGTGTAAACTTCATGTTCTGATTCCTTCCTTTCTCTATGAAATCTGCATATTTTACAAAGGCGCGAGGCCCAAGTAACGATTTTGACCGGACTACAGCCCGGACCTGCGGATCACCGTGATGACCTTTCCCTTGACCTCACTTTTCCTGACAGGCCCGAAATACCGGCTGTCCGTTCCTCCCTCCCGGTGATCGCAGAGAAGGAAAAGCTCATCCTCCTCAAGGGTCACCGGATATGTGACATCTCCCTCATACCGGGGAGTCGTTTCGTAAATATCGCTTTCCACCACGGTGCTCCCGTTTACCACCAGAGTGGCCTGCTCCGTGACCTCCACCGTATCTCCGCCGCCGGCCACGATGCGTCCCACATACTGCTCTCCGTCTTTTTCAAAGACCAGCACGTCTCCCGCGGACCAGCCGTCTCCCAGACGGTAGTAAAGCAGCAGGTCTCCGGCGGAGATCCTGGGGGACATATCGTTGTTTTCCATGGGCGTGATCCCGAAGGCACAGCCAAAGAGCACCGCCAGCAGCGCCAGCAGGACCACCAGCTTTATGGCAAAGGCGCCCAGATCGCGCCGGTCCGAGAGGCGGCGCTTCCGCCTCCGGATCACCTCTTCCGGAGACAACGGCCCCTCTGCCTTTCGCCGGCGGGCGCCGGATCTTCTCCCGGCAGTCCGAACGCTCTTCCGGCGGTCCCTTCGTCTCTTCGCAGAGGGGGACGGACGGGATCTTCTAACCATGAGGATCACCGCCATTTTTTCTGTTCCTCAGCCGGAGCAGGGCCCTGTCCCTCTCATCCAGCAGCCCCTGATAGTAGGCCGCCTGCTCGTCATAGACTTTTTGATAGAGCTTCTGCAATTCCTCCAGCTTCCGCCAGACGTCGGCCTCATCCACTCCGCCCATCCACTTTTTCCGGAATTTCATGCCCTCCAGAGCCTGGGCGATATCTTCCATGGTCCGCATAGAGGCTATTCCCTCCGGCGGCGGCGCATAAAGAAGCCTCCTGTCAGGACTGCGCAGGCCGCCGCGGCCAGGACCACCATCAGAACGTAAGGCGTATGGCCGCTTCCCAGTCCCATGGGAGGCACCGCCTCCAGCTTATTGGTATAAGCGACGGTGTGATCCTGCGTCGTCTGCACCTCGGCCTGGGAACCGCGCTGCTCATCGCCGCCGTCCACCTTCACTGCCGCCGTATATCCGCCGCTGGCTTCATTGACGACAGCCGTATAGCCGTAAGGGACCTGGATCACGATCTGCTCCCCATCGGAGAGCGTGAAGCTGTAGGTATGGCCGCCGTCGGTCACATCCAGACCGGACTCATAGCCGGAAACCGTAGTCCCCTCCAGCACATCCAGATGGCCTGTATGATAATCCCCTGCCTCCCGGCACAGAGTGAGGGTAAAGTCAAATTTTTTCTCCGCATCTCCCATATTGCCGGTGACCGTCTTGCTGATGGTCAGCTTCTGATCCTCCCGGACATATGCGTTGGTGTACGCCACGGTATTCTGAGAAGATTCCTTGTTCAGGGAAATCTTGGCCTCCGCGCCGGAAGTCCATGCGCCGCCCTGCACCGACACCTGAGTATCGCCGAAGACAAACCCCTCCGGAGCCGTATTCTTGTTCTCCGTAACGGTATACTCCCGTCCTGCCGTCAGCCCGTCGAGAGTCACGGAATATCCATTCTCCGCATCGTAACCGAGCGTGATCCCTTCTTTATGATAGCTTTCATCACTGGAGGAAACGGTGAAGGTAAGGCCTGCGGCCGCTTCTGCCCACTGCTCCTCCTCCAGACCCGTGAAGGTCTTGGAGATGGTCAGGCTGACAGATGGCACCTGGATGACCGGCATGGGATAATCCAGGTCATGGGAACCGATGTCTGTCCTGTAATGGAGCCTGGCGCTGCCTGCCTCATTGGAATAGAAGCCTGCCCGCCCCGCGTATGTACCGGTTCCGTCCTCTCCGGTCATGCCGTCCGGATAGCCGGAAGCTCCATAAGTGGAATATGCCAGGTCAGAGGGCTGGATCAGAAGGTGCAGCTCATATGTATAGCCGTCCTGCAGCTTATAGTCCTCGGAAAACTCCACTCCAAGGGTCAAATCGCCGGCCGTATACCAGATCTCATATGTACCCTCCGGCAATTCGACTGCTTTTCCCGCTTCATCTCGCACCACCAGATAAGGCTCCGCTCCGTCCACCGGCGTGGCCCACTCAGAAAGCGTATCGGTGATGGACACATCCTGCATCGTGATGGATGTGATCTGCGCCTGGATCTCGTCGAACCACTTCTGCAGCTCATTGGAATCCTCGGCGGCGAAATTGCGGAAATATTCGCTTCCGGCTTCCGCGCCGACAGCCTTGCGGACTGCCTCAGATACTCTGCCGAGATACTCGTCGGCAGTATCCGCATTTCCGACACGGATCGTGAAAAAGCCGTTTACATTGCTGTAATTGGCCGCCTCCGCCTCCGCGCTTTCAATATCCGCATCCATAGTCCAATTTCCGCCTCCCGTGCTGTTTCCGTTGCTGGTATAATGATAAGTAGGTTGTCCATCCGAGAGGAAGATCACATATTTCATGGCGTCCGGCCTGGACTCGATCATGACGGAGCGTCCCGTCATCAGGCCGGCCTGGTAATTGGTTCCGCCTGTGCTGTAGGGATTCGCCGCAGCGTATACGCTGCCGGGATCGCTGGTCCAGCTCAGCCGCTGAAGCGCATCCTTATAATAAGCCGTACTGGCAATGTCGGAACTGAAGGTCACTACCGCGAAACGGACATCCAGATTCTCATTGCCCGCCAGAGTACCGGCCAGCTGACTTGCCTGCCGCGCCACCATCTCCTGATAATTGTTCTCATCCATGCTGGCCGACTGATCCACGATGAAGAGGACGTCCACCTTCTGCTTCTGAGCGGCCGCTCCCACCTCGCCGGAAACGGACAGGGTCAGATCATAAGTCTTCCCGCCGTCTGCCGTCTCAGCCTTCTTGGAGTAGCTGGGGTCCGGTTCATAGACCTCCGTATCGCTCTCCTCCGCCCTGCGGTAGATCAGCTCCAGCGCCTCGTCGCTGCCCAGCTCTGATCTGGTATAATACCCGGTACTGTCGGGAAATATGCTGTCCTGGAACCGGATCTGATAATTGGCGCCTTCCCAGACCCGTTCTGCCGAGACGATGGGATGCCGTTCATTTCCGTTGAGGACCAGGGTCGCATTGCGGAACACGTACTCAACCCCATCGACCGTGATGGTTTCGATCCCGTTTTCCCGGACCATATCCTCAAAATCCACGACTCCGCTGTCCGGCAGTGCATAAGAAAGGTCGTAGCTGTCAGAAAGGGTCAGCTCATTGCCGTCCGTATCCCGGATCACAAAGCTTATATTTCCATCTCTTACTACGATTTTATCCCATGTGATCGTGAAGACCGAAAACCCTTCCACCTGGAACTGCGCCACAGCGTCCGCTCCATCCGCGGTCTCCACAGAGCCCTGACCGGCGCCTGCTACGGTCTCCACAGCCTCCACCTGGCCGCTCTGGTCTTCCACCAGATGCTGTACCTCCAGGGTCGCGGCATCCGCATCCTGCGGCAAAGCTTCCTGGGGCAGCTGGATCTGTACCGTCACCGGTACCGCCGGCTCGATCTCCTCATCCCCGGCTGTGAAGTAAATATCCAGAGCCAGGAATCCATCATAGGATACGCCGGCGCTGTCAAGCTCTTCCGCCGTCTCCCCGGCCCCGGTATCCTGTCCCAGGAGCTCGGCATGGAGTACGGCTCCTTCCGGCAGCGCCCCCTCCGGCGCATCCACCGTTACAGTGATGCCGCTCTCCTCCAGAGTCTCCGTGAACTGCCCGGCCGGCATGGCGGCCTCAGAGCTCTCCTCCAGAGTCTCTCCGGACGTCTCCGTCTCCGGGATCCTGTCCGCTTCTGTTTCAAAAACGGTGGTCTCCGGCACTTCCGCCGCAGCCGAAGGAAGGCGTCCGCCTGCCAGGGACGCCAGCGTAAACAGCGCCAGCAGCAGTGCCAAAGGTTTCTTTGCACGTTTCATAATCCTTTCACTCTCCCATCCTGCCCATTGCATGTATTTTTCTGCCGATCCGCTCTGTCCGCTCCCTCAGGAACATATCCACCAGGCGCAGAAATTCCAGAGCGCTTCGGAAAAAGACCTCTTGTCCTTTTATATAGAGAAGACCCTGCCAGCTCCCATGGAAGCGATGCCGCACGCTCACGCACAGAGCCGCTTCTCCCCGGCCCGGTTCCAGACGGAGCCATGCCGCAAGGTCGTGCTGTCCCGAAGGCATCTTTCGCCCTCCGTCCTCCTTCTGATCCTCCTGGAGGACGTCCGTCTGCCGGGCCGTCCGGGGATCTTCCAGCCTGTCATAGAGCCTGTCCATTTTCAGCAGCAGATCCGCGCAGCCGCAAAACGGGACCGGAGCCGAAAGCTCCAGACTGCGGATCTCCCCCTGGGAGGACAAGCCGTCTATTTTTTGAAACACCAATACCAGCATTGCCTCACTCTCTCCCCGGCGCACCCTTCACCACATAATTTTTATTATGTGGCGGAGCTTCCCCGTCAGGCGGACGTCTGACGGGAAAAGCGCCGGATATGACAGGAGAAAGCTTCCCCGGGAGGACATCTGCGGACTCTCAGAATCGGAAGCTCTATTTGTCGTGGAAAAAACAGAGTTTTATGAGCATAGAAAAGGATTGTCTGCACAGTCCCTTAAGAAAAGCAAAAGAAATCTTGACAGACGAAAGCGGATTCACTATAATATTTAATGATGAATGAATATTTATGTAGCATTTCTTTTACCACATAATAAAAATTATGTGGTTTTTCTTTTTTAAGTCTTGTCAGGCCAAGAGCCGCAGGGCTTCCATCTGCCGCCTGTGCTCCCTCCCCGTGGAGATGATATAGAGACGGGTGGTATTGATGCTGCTGTGGCCCAGAATATCCGCCAGCTTGGCAATATCCTTATCCAGAGCGTAAAAACAGCGGGCAAAGAGATGCCGCAGATTGTGGGGAAAGATCTTCTTTCCCTGGACAGAAGCTTCCGCCCCCAGCGCCTTCATCTGCTTCCAGATGTTGCTCCTGTCCATGGGCGTCCCGTTCCTGGTGACAAATACGGGCCCGCGGGAGATCCTCTTCTCTTTCAGATAGCGGCGTAGCCGCTTCCGAAGCCCATCCGGCAGCAGCACTATGCGGTTCTTTCCTTTGAGCTTTACAACGGCCTCCCCATCCTCCACCGCCTCTGCGGTGATGAACCGCAGCTCCGAGATCCGGATGCCTGTGGCGCATACCGTCTGCAGCAGGAGGCACAGCCTCTCGTCCTGCCTGTTTCTTGCCGCCCGGACCAGCCTCTGATACTCCTCTCTCCGAAGCTCCCTCTCCTGAGAGCAGTAAGCGTTTCTCTGGATCCGCACCAGCTTTACCTTCATGCTCTCCTCTCCCAGATAGCTCAAGAAGCTGTTGACCGCCGCCAGCTTCGTATTGACGCTGGCCGGACGGTATCGCTGTTCCAGCATTTCCTTATAGGAAACCACAGTCTCTTTGCTCACTTCCCCCTTTGTCCACCGCAGGAAACGCTCCGCCTCCCGGCAGTACTGCCTTCTGGTGGAAGGACTCTTTTCCTCCTGCCGCAAATACCCTTCATATGCCTCCGTCTGATGAGCCGACGGCCGGACCGTATACATTTGATCGTTCATGAGTATCCACCTCCTGCCCTTTATCTTACCCGTAAATCCCCCGTCTAAACAGTTCATCGCGGATACCGCCACGGCCGCCGCCGGTCTCCGGTATCCGGCACAGCGCAGAAAAAAAGCGCGGCCGGCCGCAGGGCATCCCGTTCCATGGATTTTCCAAAAAACAAAAAAGGACCCTGCCATACAGGATCCTCCGCCGCAGTGCGGTCCCACGGAGTGTTTTTGCTCTATGGGTAGAATAAAAAACAGGAGAGGAACCTTCCTTCCTCTCCCGCAGGCATGCTCATCATCTCATATAATACAAAACGCCCAAGGTTCCGGGACCGCAGTGGCTGGAAATGACTCCGCCCGCCCTGGTCACCAGGATCTCCTGAAATCTTCTCATCTGCTCCAGATACTTATAGACCTGATCGATCACCTCCTGGTCGCAGCCGGAATGGGTGATAAAGACCCTTCTTTCATCGGCGACCAAAAGCTCCTCCTCCATGTCCTTTACATACTTGAGGATGACCTTATCAATGGTGCCACGGTACTTTTTATCCACGCCCATCTTTCCGTCCTTTACCTGGATCCTGGGCTTCAGCTTCAGGGTATTGGCCAGAAGCGCCGTCACGGAAGAACAGCGGCCGCCCCTGGCCAGGTACGTCAGGGTATCCACCACAAAGCTGGCCCGGACCTTTTCTCTGGCCCCCTCGATCTCCGCCACGATCTGCTCCGCCGCCGCTCCGTCCGCCGCCATCTGCGCCGCCCGCAACACCTGGAGGCCGATCCCCGTGGACAGGCTCATGGAGTCGATGACGAAGACCCGGTCCGTCTCCAGCTCCCTGGCAGCCATCCGCATGACGTTGCAGGTGGTGCTCATATCCTCTGAAATGCCGATGAAGATCACATCCCGGCCCTCCTCCACATAGGGCCTTATCATGTTCATGGCCCCGTCCAGAGAAATGGCCGCCGTCTTGGGCGTCGTCTTATTGGCCTCCGCCCACTGATAGATCTCATCCGGCGTGATCTCCAGCCGGTCATAGCAGCTCTTATCTCCCATCACGATGGAGAGCGGAAGCATGGAAACATCATAGGCTTCCATCAGACTGTCGGTCAGGTCACATGTACTGTCCGCAAGGATCTTTACTCTGCCACTCATACTGCATTCCTCCCAGTTCAAGATATATCTTTCTATATATAGAAACGATTTTATTTCTTTAAAAACTTTTTCACTTTCTCATTGAAGGAAAGGCTTTCCTTTGCCGCAATGAAATGATCCCCCTTCAGGATGCAGAGACTGCCCTTCGGTATATTCCGGTAAAGCTTCCTGGTATGGGAATCCCGGATCATGTCCTCCGTCCCGGCGATCACCAGCACCGGCATGGAAAGCTTCCTGAGCGTTTTCTCCGGGATATGAGGCTCCTTCACCATCAGCCGCAGCAGCTCCGCCTTTCTCCTGAGAGGCTTATGGAACAGCGCGCAGAAAGAAACCATCCCATATCCCATCACAATGGGGATCTGATAGCGGAGCCTGACGCCTCCCGGTGAGAGATTCCCGCCGTTCAAGACCAGCTTCTTTACCCGTTCCGGATACTTTAAGGAAAAGAGGAGGGCGATATTGGCCCCGTCGCTGAACCCCAGCAGGAACACCCTGGAAAGCCTGAGCCTGTCCAGAAGCTGTTTCAGATCTTCCGCAAACTGCTTTAAGGTAAAGGGCGCTTCGCCTCTGGGCGAATTTCCGTGTCCCCTGGTGTCCACCGCGATGACCCGGTATTCCCCCCGGAAGGCTTCGATCTGTTTTTCAAAATACGTATGATCCTCCCCATTCCCATGGAGGAGTACCAGAGGCTCTCCGCCGCCCCATTCTTCATAGTAAAGACAAAATCCCGGCTCCATAAAGGTCCTCCTAGCGGTCCTCCGGCGCCTTCAGATCCTTCTCCTCCAGCTCCGGCAGAATATCCCGGTAATTGCTGTCCAGGGAATTCTGGCTGTCCGCCTTTTTCATGCTGACCATGATCTGTCCCCTGGATCTCGTGGGACTCTGCATGACCCCCGCGCCTCCTACACAGCCGCCGGGGCAGGCCATCCCTTCCAGCAGATACCCGTCGTAAACGCCTTTCTTCGCTTCCTTCAAAAGCTCCCGGCAGCCTGCGAGGCCTTCGGCATTGGCAACCTTCACCTCGCGGCTGGGAGAAAGTCTCTTGATGCAGTTGACCACTGCTCTGGCCACGCCGCCGCTGGCCGCGAAGCCGCGGCCGTCGGCGCTGGATCCCGTCAGCTTCTCCCCCGCGGGGATCTTGGCGAAATCCACTTCCTTGGCCATGAACATCCCCCGCAGCTCCTCAAAGGTCAGCACAAAATCAATATCGCTGCGGATCTCCTTCCGGCTGGCCTCCAGCTTCTTGGCGGAGCAGGGGCCGATGAAGACCACCTTGCAGCCGGGATATTTCTTCTTGATGAGCCGGCCCGTCAGGACCATGGGCGTCAGGGCCATGGAAATATAGGGCGCCAGCTCCGGAAACTGCTTATGGACCAGCGAATACCAGGCCGGACAGCAGGACGTCGCCATGAAGGGCTGCTTCTCCGGGACCTCCTCCAGGAAATCCTGAGCCTCTTCGATGGTGCACAGGTCCGCTCCCACCGCCACTTCAAAGACGTCGGCAAATCCCAGCTCCTGTAAGGCTCCCCGCATCTTTTCCTCCGTCAGCTCCTTACCGAACTGTCCCACGATGGCGGGCGCCACCGCCGCGTAGACCGGAACTCCGCTCTTGATGGCGTGGATCACCTGGAAGAGCTGGCTCTTGTCCGCAATGGCTCCGAAGGGGCAGTTGACCATGCACATCCCGCAGGAAACGCACTTGTCATAGTCGATCTCCGCCCTTCCCAGTGCGTCGGGATGGATGGCGTCCACGCCGCATGCCTTGGCGCATGGCCTCTCCAGCTTGACGATGGCTCCGTAGGGGCAGGTATTGACGCAGCGCCCGCACTGGATGCACTTATCCCGGTCGATGAAGGAACGGCCCTGCTTCATGGAGATGGCTCCCTTGGGGCAGACCTCCGTACAGGGGTGCGCCAGGCAGCCCTGGCAGGAATCCGATACCCGCACCTCGTTCTCCGGACAGGAGCAGCAGGCCACCTTGATGATATTGATCAAGGGATCTTCATAAAACTTTTCCGAAACGGCGCTGTCCTCGATCCCGTCGGAAACCGGCACATAGGAGGTCATAT
>CAJFUL010000049.1 GCA_904420245.1 Candidatus Paralachnospira avium | reverse complement strand
TCTGTCCACAAAATATGGACTGAACAGCACGAAAAAACACCAGATATACCTCATTTTCCGGCCCCGGCACACTAGGAGACGAAATATTCCACGGCGTTCTCCGGGAAAAACTCCTTGAATTCCCCGTAGAGCTGGGCCGCCAGAGTCTTATTGTGGGCGATCACCAAGGTAGGCTTCTGCAGTCTCTGGATCACATTGGCCATGGTGAAGGTCTTCCCGGAGCCGGTGACGCCTAAGAGAGTCTCGAACTGGTTGCCCTCCTGAAACCCCCGGACCAGCTCTTCAATGGCCTCAGGCTGGTCGCCGGTGGGCTGGAATTCCGAATGTAATTTAAACTGAGCCATAGGATATCCTTTCTATCTCACCGCGGACGGCCCGCGGCCGCCGCTTTTTCCCGCTGTGTGCCAGATTATTATAGCAAAGGTCATGAAAAAAGTACAGGCCCATCCGAATGTTTGTTCTTTATTTATGAAAAGACCGGTCTGTGCTATACTGATAGAAGACAACTGTACGGAAATCGGAAAGGAGGACATCATGAAAGAAGTCAGATGGGGCGTGCTGGGCACTGCCTATATCTTTGAGCGGGACACCGCGAGGGGAATGGAGCTGGCGGAAAACTGCCGGCTGACGGCCATCGCGGGCCGCAGCATGGAGAAAGCGGAGGCTTTCAAGGAGCGGTACGGCTTTGAGAAAGCTTATGGGAGCTATCAGGAGCTTTTGGATGACCCAGAGGTGGAAGCCGTCTATATCCCGCTTCCCAATACGCTCCACTATGAATGGACCATCAAAGCGCTCCGGAGCGGAAAGCACGTGCTGTGTGAAAAGCCCCTGGCGCCCACTGCTCAACAGGCCAGGGAAATGTTCCGGACAGCGCAGGAAAACCATGTGCTGCTGATGGAAGCCTTCGCCTACCAGCACAGCCCCTATATCAAAGAGATCCGCCGTGTCATTGAAGAGGGGACCATCGGAGAGATCCGGTACGGGGAAGCGGCTCTGATCACTTCGGACTACGACAGGAAGAACATCCGCATGAGAAAGGATACCCTGGGCGGCTGCACATACGATGTGGGCGTCTATGCCCTGAGCCTGCTGCAGCGCCTGACAGGCGAGACGCCCAAAGACGTCCGGGCCGTCTCCAGCTTTTCCGATGAGGGCATCGACCTTTTCACCTCCGGCATCCTGGAGTATCCAAGCGGCGCCAAAGCCCACTTTGACTGCGGCATGGTACTGGCCACAGAGAAGAATTCCTCTCTGGACCGTTTTCAGATCCACGGCACCAGAGGTTCCATCTCCTCGGTTTCCTTCGCCTTCAACGCTCCCGGGACCTTAAGCTACCGCCTGCGGACCTTTGACGGTTTGGATGAGCTGCGGACCGTAGAAGTCCCCCACAACTACTGCCTGGAGGTGGAGCAGTTCGGCCGCTGCATCCAAAACGGAGAGGCTCCCTATGTGACGGAGCAGTTCAGCACCGATCTGGCGGCCACCGTAGACCGCGTCCTCCAGTCCATCGGATACGAGGCCTGACAGACAGCACTTCGGGGCGGCATTCCTGCCGCCCCGTTCTCATTGTCCCATATTTTCTCTCAAGACTTCTTCCGCTTTCTCAAGCTGGGTATCCGCCTCTCCTTCCCCTGCTTCGGCCTCCACATCGGGGGTGATCCCCACGCCGTGGATGCTGGTGCCGTTGGGCGTATAATAATCAGAAGTGGTGATCTTAAGGCCGGTGCCGTCTCCCAGAGGGATGATGTTCTGGACGATCCCCTTTCCAAAGGAAACCGTTCCCACCACCTGGGCACGGCCGTGATCCTTGAGAGCACCGGTCAGCACCTCCGAAGCGCTGGCCGAATTTCCGTTGACCAGCACCACCACCTCTCCGTCGAACCGGACCTCTTCATCGGCCTCATAAGTGGCGCCGTCCCCGACTCTGGTCTTCGTGGAAACGATCACGCCCTCGCTAAGGAAATCGTCGGCGATCTCCACGCACTGATCCAGCAGGCCTCCCGGATTGTCCCGCAGATCCAATACCAGGCCTTCCATCCCCTGGGCTTTCAGATCCTCCAGGGCCTCCGTAAACTGCCCATAAGTGACCTGGTCGAACTCGGTGATCTGGATGTATCCCATCCCATCTTCCAGCATTCGCCATTCCACCGTGTCCATGCTGACGGCGCGCCGCTCCACTTCCATGGTCACATAGTCCCCGATGGATTCCCGGTAGACCTCGATGGTCACATAAGTGCCCTCGTCTCCCTTGATCTTGGCCACCACATTGTTGATGTCCTCTCCGGTGATGTCTTCTCCGTCTACTTTGGAAAGGACATCACCCTCCAAAAGCCCGGCTTCCTCGGCGCCGGAATCCCGGAACACCTGGATCACCGTGATCAGATTAGTCTCCAGATCCTGGCTCATCTGCACGCCGATGCCCACATACTCCCCATTGGAGCTCTCCATCAGCGCTTCATACTCTTCCTGCGTATAATAAACGGTATAGGGATCCCCCAGACTGGCAATGAACCCTTTATAGATCCCCTCCTCCATCGCTTCCGTATCCGCGTCTTCACCGTACAGGAAAGAGGAGTCCACTACGTTCTTCAGAAGCGACAGCTTCTCCCGGATCTCTTCGTAATCCAGCTGGCCGCCGGATACTTCCGTCTCTGCGCCGCCGGCTCCGTCTCTGGCAACCAGCATCACATAGACGCCCCAGATGATGGCCGACATCACAGCCAGACTGCATAAAACTCCGGTCAATACTCCTTTTGAAAAGCGGTGTCCGCGATTTTCCATGGGTCTTTCCTTCTTTCCTTACTTATTTGCCTCATGCTTTCTCGCGCTGTCTCCCCCCGCCGTTTCAGGGCGGCGACACATAATCCAGCGGATTCCTGGAATAAGCCGATGTGCTGAAACCGCCCACCCGTACCTCAAAATGCAGATGAGCCCCCGTGGACCAGCCGGTATTCCCCACCAGACCGATGGTCTCTCCCTGGCTCACAGTCTCACCCTCCGACACCAGAAGCTTCTGGCAGTGCATATAGACCGTATATGTACTGTTCCCATGGTACAGGATGATCCAGTTGCCCGCGGAAGTGCTGGTCCTGGCTATGATGACTTCCCCGTCGGCAGCCGCCACGATGTCCGCTCCCGCCAGGGCTCCTCCCGGAAGAGCGATGTCGATGCCGTGATGATCGCTCAGCGCGCCGTCGGATTCCCCCGTCAGAGGATCATCCCGGTCTCCGTATCCCGACGAGATCCTGCTGCAGCTGGGGACCGGCCAGATGAATCCCGTATCCGAAGGCGGCGCCTCTGTGGGCGCTTCCGTGGAAGGCTCCTGGGCCGGAGGCTCTGTCCCGGCGTCCGTTCCGCTCTCCGCCGGTTCCGTGGGCGCTTCTGCGGCCGGAGTTTCCGTCTCCGTCTCCCGGGCAGCTTCTTCCTCCCGCCTGCGGATGGCCTCCTCAATGGCCTGGAATTCCGCCAGCTCGTCAGCCAGAGCGGCATCGTAATCAGCCAGCAGATCGCTGTTCTCCGCGATCTGCACGTTCAGATCCTCCAGCTCCTGGGCTTTCACCGCCTGGAGCTGGCCCAGCGAATCTTCCTTGGCCCTGGCCTCCTGGGCCAGCTCCTCCAGACCGGCGTACGCCTCATCCAGCTCCTCCGTCTTGTCCTCGATGAGCCGCTTCGTCTCCTGGTATGCCGTCAGCATACTCCTATCATATTCCGATATTTGGGAAATATACTCTGCCTGGGAAAGAAACTCACTGAGGGAAGCCGACTCGAACAGAAGCTCCAGGAAGTACGTATCCCCCTTTTCATACATATACTTGATGCGGAGCTTCATTTTTTCATACTGGTCTGCTTCCGATTCCCTGGCGCTCTCCAGCTCTTCTTCCGCCTGGCCGATGGCTTCCCGGGCGTCCTCCATCTGGAGCTCCAGCTGTTCCAGACCTGCCTGGACTTCCGTAAGCTCACTGTCCAGAGCCTCCATATAGGCGGAAGCGTCGCCCTTCAGACTGTCCAGCTCATCCAGCTTCTCCCGGAGTCTCTGCTGCTCCTCCTCGATGGCGTCGATCTTATCCTGCTGGCTTTCCAGCTCCCCGGAAGCGCGGACCCCCTGCAGGGTGCCTGCTCCAAGGACTGCCGCTGCGAGAAGACACAGAAGGCTCCTGTATTTCTTCTTCATATGCATATCCATTCCCTTCTCTTATGCCCGCAGATGCTTCCGGATGGAGAAATAACTGCCGAAAAGGCCGATCCCCAGTCCCAGTCCCAGAGACACCGGGATCAGGACCTGAAAGACTTCTCCCACCGGCAGCAGCGTCAGGATCCTGGAGAGGATGCTCAGATGACTCAGGCAGAACCTCACCGCGTAGCTGTAGGCATAGTAGACCAGGATCAGCGGCAGGCCGGCCCCCAGCAGTCCGATGATGATGCCCTCCACCACGAAGGGCGAACGGATCAGGAAGTTGGTGGCGCCGATCATCCGCATGATCTTGATCTCCTCCCGCCTGGCGCTTATGGTAATGGCAATGGTATTGCTGATGAGGAATACCGCCACGGCCAGGAGGATCAGGATCAGGCCCATGGACACATATCCCACCACATTATTGACTGCCGACAGGCCCTGGGCGGCGATCTCCGAATAATTCACCTGCCGCACCCCGTCTATGGATTCCAGATACTCCACAAACTCCTGCTGGTCCTCTATATCATTGAGATACAGCTCGTAGGACGCCGAATTGGCCAGCGGATTGTCGTCCTCAAACCCCTCCGCCAGCTCCGGCATCCCGGCAAAATACTCTTCTTTATAAGATTCCCAGGCCTCTTCCGCCGAGATGAAGCGCATCTGCGCCACCTCGTTCCTGGCCCCGATCACGTCGCCGATGGCCTGGATCTCCTCATCGGAAAGCCCCTCGTCAAAAAACACCGTTACGCCTACGGTATCCTCCATCTCCCTCACCATATGCTGCACATTGACCACCACGGAGTAGAGGAGGCAGAACAAAAACACGCAGGCCGCCATGGTCCCCACAGAGGCCAGGGAAAACAGTTTATTCTTCCGGATGCTGTGGAACCCCTGGCGGATACAATACCATAATGTACTAATTCTCATTTCCGTACCCGCTTTCTTCCCTGTCTGTGACGATCACGCCGTGCTTCATGGTAATGACCCTTTTTCTCATCTTGTCGACGATCTCCTTGCTGTGGGTCACCACCACCACCGTGGTGCCCATCTGGTTGATCTCCTCCAGGAGCTTCATGATCTGCCAGGCATTTCCGGGGTCCATATTTCCGGTGGGCTCATCGGCCAGGAGGATCTCCGGCCGGTTGACCAGGGCTCTGGCAATGGCCACCCTCTGCTGCTCGCCGCCGGAAAGCTGGCTGGGCAGGGATTTATATTTGGAAGAAAGGCCCACCATGGCCAGGACCTCCGGCACCCGCCTGCGGATCTCCCTGGTGGGCGTCACCACCACCCGCTGGGCAAAGGCCACGTTTTCATAGACATTCTTATCCTTCAGCAGACGGAAGTCCTGAAAAACAACGCCCAGGCGCCTTCTGTACCTGGGTATCATTTTCCGCTTCAATTTTGTAATGTCGGTGCCGCCCACCCGGATGACCCCCTGGGTGGCATCGATCTCCTTCAGCAGCAGCCGGATGAGAGTCGTCTTTCCGGAACCGCTGTTGCCTACGATAAAGACGAACTCGCCCTTCTCGATCTTCAGGCTGATGTCCCGCACCGCCTTGGTCTCCCGGTCTGTCGCTTTATCGTAGGTCTTGCTCACATGTTCAAATTCGATCATAAAATCCTCAATCCTAGTTGTCCAGCGCCTCGATGTAATTCATGTACTTCACGACCATCAAAGCGATCTTAAACGTAATGGCATCCTCAAAGACCCGAAGATCCAGCCCCGTGCTCTTCTGCAGCTTATCCAGCCGGTATACCAGAGTATTCCTATGGATATAGAGCTGGCGGGAGGTCTCTGACACATTCAGGTTGTTTTCAAAAAACTTGTTGATGGTTACCAAAGTCTCATCGTCCAAGTCGTCGGGAGATTTTCCGTCGAAGATCTCCTTGATGAACATCCGGCACAGGGAGAGGGGAAGCTGATAGATCAGACGCCCGATTCCCAGGTTGTTGTACGCCACGATATTCTTGTCGCTGTAGAAGATCTTTCCCACGTCCAGGGCCATCTTGGCCTCCTTGTAGGAGCGGGACACTTCCTTCACCTCATTGACGATGGTGCCGTATGCCACATGGACCGTGGCCATGGCCTCGGTATTCAGCATGTCCAGGATCATCTTGGCCACCTTGTCCATATCCTCGTAGCCCTCGCCCGGCTTCAGCTCCTTCACCAGAATGATGTTTTTCTCATCCACGGCCGTGATGAAGTCCTTGGACTTGGAAGAGAACATACTCTTCACAGTCTCCAGGGCCACCGTGTCGTTCTCCGTCTGGGTCTCGATCACAAAGACCACCCGGCGCACATTGATGTCGATATGGAGCTTCTTGGCCCTGTTGTAGATGTCCACCAGCAGCAGGTTGTCCAGAAGCAGGTTCTTGATGAAGTTGTCTTTGTCAAACCGCTCCTTGTACGCCACCAGGAGATTCTGGATCTGGAATACCACCACTTTGCCCGCCATATAAGCGTCGTCGCCGGCTCCCCTGGCCAGCAGCACATACTCCAGCTGGTGCTCGTCAAAGACCTTGAAAAACTGATAGCCCTGGATCACCTGGCTCTCAGCAGGAGATTCCACAAAGGCCAGTACGGAAAACTCGTACTCCTCCGCATCCGGAAACGTGGTGGCCAGGACCTTTCCCTCCGTATCGCAGATGCAAAGCTCGATGCGCATTATCCCCTTTAATCCCTCAATGGTATTTTGTAAAATCTGATTTGAGATCATAAATTCACCCCGATATACCTTCCTAGATTCCATTGATCTGTTTTTTTACATAAAACCCTCTTTTTATCTTAATGCAAAATACGTAAAAATGGAAGACTTTTTTGGATATTTTTCATAAAACCGTGCCTCCTGCTGTATCTTCCTACGCGAATCCCGCCCATTTCTCATGCCTGCAGAATCCGCAAACCATAAGGAGGATCCGCCTCTCCAAGAAAGGCAGATCCTCCCGTCGCTCCATCAGATCGTATCTTCTGTTGCCCTGTCAAAGAATAAAAAGCCTGAATCCGGCGCCGGCATATCCGCCTCACCGGTGTCCTTCTCCGGATCCCGCCTGGTCCGGTAACCCATGAGGACCCGGCGTCCCATATAGCCGCCCTGCTCCAGCCGCTCTATCCACTCCGGAGGCACGTCCACGCTGAAGTGGTCCCCGATGGCCTCCACCGCGCCCTGTCCCTTGACAATGCGCACCTCGCTGGTACAGAAATCCAGCCCGTTCATGAACTGGGCCACGAACAGATTCCTGGGCTTCTCCAAAAGCTCCCGCACCGGTCCGGCCTGGACGAGCCTTCCCCGCCGCATGACTACGGTCCTGGCATCCATGGCCGCCGCCTCTTCCGGATCGTCGGTCACATAGAGCATCGTAGTGCCCAGCTCCTTCTGCATATCCTTGAACTGCCTGCGCACCCTCCGGCGTATATCCGGCTCCAGGCCTTTCAGCATATCCACCAGGAGGAACGCCTCCGGCTTATGTACCTGGGCCCTGGCCGCCGCCACATACTGCTTCTGGATATCCGTAAGCTCCCTGGGATAACAGGAGAGGAGGCCTTCCAGCCGGAAGATCCGTACCGTCTCATCCACGGCCTTCCGGATCTCCTCCTCCGGCAGATCCCGGAATTTCATGGGGAACATCAGATTCTCATAGACCGTCATCCCCGGATACAGGGTAAAATGACGGAAGATCATCCCCATGTTCCTCTTTTTCGGATTGGCGTTCTCCACCAGCTCCCCGTTGATCCAAAGCTCTCCGCCGCTGATGGGCTCCATGCCCGCGATCATCCGCAGCAGAGTCACCTTCCCGGAGCCCTGGGGGCCTGTCAATACCAGGAATTCCCCGTGGCTGATTTCCAAACTAAAATCCTTCACCGCAGTTTTCCCATTGGGAAAAGTTTTCGTCACGTTCCGAAAAGAAATTACTGCCATTGCCAGCCTCCATATCAAATGCTTATTTCCATCATAGCTTATCATTTTCTAAAAAACTATAATCGAAATCCACAAAAAGGCTTTCAGGGCTTTGGCCACTTTGTATATGCCCTCACTGAACCTCTAAAAAAGGCTTGATTTTCAAATTGTTTTCTGTAAATTTTTACCAACCGGCTCCGTGACCTGCTCCAGCCAGAGGCGCTCTTCCTCCTCCAAGCAGCCGGCCAGTTTCTCATAGACCTCCCTGTGATACCGGTCCAGCCGCCGGATGTCCTCCGGCCCCATATCCTCCCAGGCGACTGCCTCCAGGTCGATGGGGACCAGGGTCAGGAATTCAAACTCCAGGAAACGCCCGTACTCATTTTCTTCCGCAGCCCTGCATAACAGCAGGTTCTCCGTGCGGATCCCATACTCTTCCGCCAGATAAACTCCCGGCTCATCGGAGATCACCATGCCGGGACGGAGCACCTCGCTCTCCGGAGGCTGTCTCCACCGGAAGCTGCCTCCCTCCTCGTGGACATTGAGAAAACAGCCCACTCCATGGCCGGTGCCGTGCTTATAGTCCAGTCCCATGGCCCAGAGATGCTCCCTGGCCAGATAATCCAGGTTCACTCCGCGGCAGCCCTCCAGGAATCTGGCGCTTCCCAGGGCCAGCATCCCCTTGAGCACCGCCGTGAAATGCTTCTTCTGACGGTCCGTCAGCGGTCCCAGCGCCACGGTCCTGGTCACATCCGTCGTTCCCTCCCGGTACTGGCCTCCGCTGTCCACCAGGAAAAAGCCCTCCGGCTCCAAAGGCGTATCCGTCTCTTCCGTAGGCGCGTAGTGGACCACGGCTCCATGGGCTCCATAGGCGGAGATGGTCTCGAAGCTGGGCTCCAGATACCCCTGCTGCTCCTTCCGGAACTGCTCCAGCTTCGCCGCCGCCGACAGCTCCGTGACCGGTTCTTTTCCCACATGGGTCTTCAGCCAGTGAAGGAACTTGACCAGAGCGGCGCCGTCCTTTCTGTGGGCCTTTCGCATCCCCGCGATCTCGGCTTCGTTTTTCACCGCCTTCATGAGGACGGCCGGATCCGGCCGGTCCACGAGACGGCGTGCCATCCCCAGCGCGTCCCAGACTGCCATGCTGGCCTTCTTGCTGTCCGCCAGCACCGCCTTTCCCCGGCAAAGCTCCGGCAGCCTCTCGTAAAATTTCCCATAGTCCAGCACATGGATGCCTTCCGCCTCCAGAGTCCCGCGCCACGCCTCCGGTTCCCGCAGAAACAGCCAGGCTTCCTCCATGCCGATGACCAGATCGCTCAAAAACACCGGATTGCACGGAACGTCGCTCCCGCGCAGGTTCAGGATCCAGGCCGTCTCATCCAGAGCCGTCACCACATGGAGATCCGCCCCCTCCTCCTTCATCCGTTCCCGGATCCTGGAAAGCTTGGACGTCCTGGATTCTCCCGCCAGATCCAGCGGCTGTTCCCTCACCGGTCCGCAGGGAAGAGGAGGCCGCCCCTGCCAGATCTCTCCGGGCAGGTCCTTTAGCAGGACGGCTCCGCCCTTCCGGCCGGCCAGCTCTTCCAGCCTTTCTCCCAGACGCCGGTCCACCACCCGGCCGTCAAAGGCCAGGACGCCTCCTTCCGGAAGCCTGGCGGCCAGCTCCTCTTCCAGAGAAGGCACTCCCGGTTCGCCCATCCTGTACAGAGTGATCCCGGTCCCGGCCAGCTGCCGCTCCGCCTGGAGAAAATACCTGGCATCCGTCCAGAGCCCGGCCCAGTCCTCCGACAGGGCCAGAGTCCCGGCGGACCCGGTAAAGCCGGACAGGAATTCCCTGGCGGCGAAATAAGCCGCCGGATACTCCGATCCGTGGGCATCCTCCGAGGGCACCAGACAGAGAGAGGCTCCCTCTCTCCTCATGACGGCCCGAAGGGCCTTAAGCTCTCTTTCCGGCATAATAACTCTCCACCACTTCCAGAGTCTTATCCACATCCTCCTTCGTATGGACGCTGGATAAGAAGACAGCCTCGAACTGGGACGGGGCCACATAGATCCCGTGGGCCAGCATATACCGGAAGTAATCGGCAAATGCCGCCGTATCCGAAGTCTTGGCCGACTGATAATCCACCACTTCCTGTCCGGTGAAGAACAGGCAGGCCAGAGAGCCGACTCCCGTCACCTGACAAGGCGCGTGGAACCGCTCCACGATCTCACGGAGCCCTTTCCTGAAATACTCTCCCATCCTGTTCATATCCCGGTAGATCTCCGGCTTTTCCTCCAGGATATGGAGCTGGGCCAGCCCGGCCGCCATGGCCACCGGGTTTCCGCTTAGAGTCCCGGCCTGGTATACGCTTCCCACTGGAGATACCATCTCCATGATCTCCCGGCGGCCGCCGTAGGCGCCCACAGGCATGCCGGCGCCGATGATCTTTCCGAAAGTCGTCATGTCCGGCGTCACGCCGTAATATCCCTGTGCCCCGTCGAATCCCAGACGGAACCCGGTGATCACTTCGTCAAAGATCAGCAGGGCTCCCTGGTCGCTGCAGAGCTGCCTCAGTCCTTTCAAAAATCCTTCCTTCGGCACCACGACTCCCATATTGGCCGCCACCGGCTCCAGGATCACAGCCGCCACCTGTCCGGGGAATTCCTCAAACAGCCTGACTACGCTGTCCAGATCGTTGTAGACTGCCGTCAGCGTATCCTGGGCGCAGCCTTCCGGCACTCCGGCGCTGTCCGGGACTCCGCTGGTCATGACGCCGGATCCGGCTTTCACCAGCATGGAATCGCAGTGGCCGTGATAGCAGCCCTCGAATTTGATGATCTTGTTCCTGCCCGTGTATCCGCGGGCCACCCGCAGGGCAGACATGACGGCCTCTGTCCCGGAATTGACCATCCGCACCATTTCAATGGAAGGCACCATCCGGCAGATCAGCTCCGCCATCTCCACTTCCGCCGGGCAGCTGGCTCCGAAGCTTAAGCCGCGGCCCGCCGCTTCCATGGCCGCCTCCCGGATGGCCGGATGGTTATGCCCCAGGATCATGGGCCCCCAGGAACCGATATAGTCGATATACGTATGGCCGTCCACATCGGTGATCATCTCCCGATCGGCCTGCGCGATGAATCTGGGCTTCCCGCCCACCGCCATATAAGCCCGGACGGGGCTGTTGACTCCTCCGGGGATCACTTTCTTCGCCCGCTCAAAAAGCTGTTCTGATCTGTCCATTTTTCCCTCCTAGCCGATCCGGCCTTCATCCATGTATTTTGCCAGTTCCTTGGCGTAATATGTGATCAGCACGTCCGCTCCGGCCCGGTAGATGGAAGCGGCCGATTCGCAGACCACCGCCGCCTCGTCGATCCAGCCCTTAAGAGCCGCCGCCTTGATCATGGCATACTCGCCGCTGACGCTGTAGGCGCCCACCGGTACTGTCACCGCCTCCGAGACGCGGCGTATCACATCCATATAGGAAAGGGCAGGCTTCACCATGACCAGGTCGGCCCCCTCCTCCACGTCCAGAAGGGCTTCTTTGATGCCTTCTTTCACATTGTGGTAGTCCATCTGATACGTCTTTCTGTCTCCGAAGCTGGGAGCGGAATCCGCCGCCTCCCGGAAAGGCCCGTAGAAGGAAGAAGCGTACTTGACCGAATAGGCGAAGATGGGCGTCTCTGCATGGCCGTGTTCGTCCAGAGTCTTCCGGATCGCCGCCACCCGGCCGTCCATCATGTCAGAGGGAGCCACCATATCCGCCCCCGCCTCCACATGGGAGAGAGCCGTCCTGGCCAGAAGAGGCAGAGTCGCGTCGTTGTCCACATCATGGCCGCAGAGGGCTCCGCAGTGGCCGTGGGAAGTATACTCGCACATGCACACATCCGTTATGTAATAGAGCTCCGGCACCTTTTCCTTTCCCAGACGCAGCGCCCTCTGGATGATACCGTCCTCGGCCCAGGCAGAGCTCCCCACTTCGTCTTTCCTGTCAGGCAATCCGAAGAGCAGGACGGAAGACACACCTGCTCCTGCCACCTCCTCCAGCGCTGCCGGGAACTGGTCCAGGCTGTAGTGATACTGGCCCGGCATGGAAGGGATCTCTTCTTTGATCCCCGTTCCCTCTGTCACGAACATCGGATAGACCAAAGACGCTTTGTCCATCCTGGTCTCCCGCACCATTTTCCTGATGGTCTGGCCTCCCCTCAGACGCCTGGGACGCTTTATCATTTCCATATTTATGCCTCCTCCTTTTCCTTTCCCGGAGCCTTCCGCTCCGGCTTCCATCCTGTTTCCTGTATTTCCATGAGTTTATCGATCATGCTTTCCACATCGGACCTGTCGGATACCATCACGGAGATCCCGTATTTTTCCGCTTCCGCCGCTGTCTGAGCGCCGATGCAAAGACCCCGCACTCCGCTGTAATCCCGGCCGGGGAACAGCTTCACAAAGCCTCTGACGGTGGAAGCGCTGGTGAAGGTCACGATATCGTCCGGACGAAGCTCCAGATCCGCGGTCCGCCCTTCCAGCGTTTCATAAACGGGAATATCCTCATACGGGATCCCCGCCTCCCGCAGCGGAGATAAAAGCTGCTCCGTCCCGATCCTGGCCCTGGGCAGGAGGATCCTCTCTCCCGGCTCCATCCTGGATGCCAGAAGTTTTCCCATGGCCTCGCCGTTGTATTCCTCCGGTTGGAGCTCCACGAAGATCCCGCGGCGCTCGATGGCTTTTCTGGTGGCCGGACCGATGGCCGCGAATCGGAGCCCCGCCAGAGAACGGACGTCGATCCCGTTCTGAAAGAGCCGGTCAAAGAAGCAGTCCACGCCTTCCGAGCTGGTGAAGCCCACCCAGGCATACCGGGAAAGCTCCCGCAGAGCCCGGTCCAGCTCCGGATTTTCTTCGATGGGCTTAGTCTCGATGGACGGGAGCAGGATGACCTCCGCTCCCAATTCCTCCAGCCGGTCCGCCATCTTCCTGCTGCGCTTCTTGGGCCTGGTGACCAGGACCCTCTGCTTTCCCAGCGGCCGGTCTTCCGCCCAGTGGAAGGTATCGGAAAGGCTGCATACCTTTCCCACCACGATCAGCGCGGGAGAATGGATCTGCGCCTCCAGGGCCTCAGCCTCCAGATGTTCCAATGTGGACACCACCCGCCTCTGGGCCGCCGTGGTCCCCTGCTCCAGCACAGCCGCGGGCATCTCCTTATCCATGCCAGCTTCCATGAGCCCCCGGCAGATCTCGCCCAGAGCACTGAGGCCCATGTAAAAGACAAGAGTCCCGTCCAGCTTGGCCAGCGTCTCAAAATCCGGTCTTTCCGTATTTCCCCGCTTCTTATGGGCCGTGATCAGATGGACCGATGAACAGTAGTCCCGGTGGGTCACCGGGATCCCGCCGTAGGCCGGGACTGCCGCGGCCGCCGTCACGCCGGGCACCACCTCAAAGGGGATCCCGCCGTCCACTAAAAGCTCCAGCTCCTCGCCGCCGCGTCCGAAGACAAAGGGATCTCCTCCCTTTAAGCGCACGACCCGCTTTCCTTCCCCGGCCTTTTCAAGCAGGATCCTGTTGATCTCCTCCTGGGGCACGGGATGGCTTCCCGAACGCTTGCCCACGTCGATCTTCTCTGCCTCCTCCGGTATCATCTGCAGGATACCGGCGCCCACCAGGCGGTCGTAGACCACCACCTGGGCCTGCTCCAGGACCCGCTTTCCCTTCAGGGTCAGAAGTCCGGGATCGGAAGGGCCTGCTCCCACCAGAAAGACTTTTCCGGCTTTCCGGCCATGCGCCTTCTCCGGACGGATCCGGCCCCGCAGCTCCGCTGCCAGCCTCTCTCCAAGAGCTTTTCCTTCTCCCGGTCTTCCCTCCAGGACTCCGGTCACGCTCCTTCCCGTCTCCTCTTCATAATAGAGTCCGCGAAGGAGCAGGCTGCCGTCCTTTTCTTCCGCATAGGCGGCGATGGGCGACGAGCAGCCTCCGTCCAGGAAGCGGACAAAGCTCCGCTCCGCCTCTGCCGCCTGCCATGCCTTCTCGTCCCGGATGCAGTCCAGATACGAGTAATCTTCTCCCTCCCGGCCCTGGACTGCCAGGATCCCCTGTCCGGCAGACGGGATCACCTGATCCGGCTCCAGATAAAGGCTGATGCGCTCCTCAAGTCCCAGCCGCATGAGACCTGCCGCGGCCAGCACGATGGCGTCATATTGGCCGCTGTCCAGCTTCTCCAGCCTGGTCAGCACATTTCCCCGCAGCAGGGAAAATTCCGCCTCCGGATAGAGCGCTTCCAGCTGGATCCTCCTCCTGGGACTGGAGGTCCCGATCCGAAAAGGCCTGCCGCAGCCCGGCTCCCATTTGAGGCCGTCCTTGGGATACACCAGCACGTCCCTGGGTTCTCCCCTCCTGTACATGGCCACGATGGGAAGCCCCTCCGGCTGTTCCATGGGCATATCCTTCAGGCTGTGGACAGAAAAATCAATGCGCTTCTCTGCCAGCGCCTTATCCAGCTCTTTGACAAAGAGCCCCTTTCCCCCCACCTGGTCCAGGCTCCTGTCCAGGATCATATCTCCCGTAGTCTTCATAGTCACCAACTCCAGCGTAAGCTCCGGATGGTGCTTTTCGATCTCTCTGACCAGCAGCATGGTCTGTTCCACCGCCAGCCTGCTCTCACGGCTTCCGACGCGGATCACTCTCTTCTCTTCCATTTATACTCCTCTGTCCTTATCCTCTATTTTCCCGCCGAATTCTTCCTTAAAAAGGCGGCGGATGGCCTCCGCCGCCTCCTTTGCCATCCGGTGGTCCTTCCCGGAGGCGCAGACTCCGGCTGTCAGACAGCCCTCTTTCGCGATCCCGGGAAAATAAAAATCACATTCTTCCTTCCTGTCGGCCACATTGACCGGCACTCCGGCTTCCCTGCACCAGGCGGCCACCTGCCGGTTGACCTCCCTGCTGTCCGCTGCCGCCACCACCAGAAAAGCCCGGCTTATATCTTCTTTTTCTATGGGGCGCAGCGCGCAGGAAACCCTGCCGGCCTCCCACAGTCTCCGCACTTCATCGGAGATCTCCGGCGCGATGACCTGCACGTCGGCGCCGAATTCCTCCAGCATGCGGATGCGCCTGGTGCCGATCTTCCCGGCCCCGGCCGCCACCACTTTCCTGCCTTCCAGTTCTATAAAGATGGGAAATCTCATATCCGTCTCCCTGCTTTCTCATTCCAGATTCTCTGCCGAATGTAAAAGTCCCTCCAGACAGGGCTGCCACTTCTCCGGCTCCATGTCCTCCCGGAGACCGTAGCAGAGCTTCGCCACCACCTTGGACGCGGCCTTGGACGCGGCCTGCAGAATCTCTTCCCGCTCTTCCCGGCTCAGCGGATACTGCCGGACGGCCTTGCGCAGGCGGGCCGCCGTATCCTCTCCGGCCATATGGGAGATCTTCTTCACCACCGGCACAAGATCCCGGAACTCATACCACTGCTCATATTCCAGCTCGTATTTTCTCAAGATCTCATCCGCCACCGAGATCTGTCTGGCATCCCCCTCGTATTTCAGACGGCTGAAGCTGTCCATATCATACAGACGGACGCCGGGAAGACCGGCAAGCTCCGGCTCCATATCCCTGGGAATGGCCAGATCCACCAGCACCTTGCCGTTCTCCCCCATCTGCTCCCTGCACTTATCCATGGTCAGGGTGTAGTGGGGGCTCACGGTGGCGCTGACCACGATCTCCATCTCCGGCAGCCTCTCATACCTGGAATCATAAGGGATCACATGGCAGCCTGCCGGGATGATGGCCTCCTTGGTCTTATACTGCCGCAGGGTCATGGAGACGTCTCCCCCCGCCTTTACCAGCTCTGCCGCCGCCAGACGGCCGATCTCGCCGTTTCCGATCACCATGCACTTCTTTCCGCGGATCTGGATCTGTTCCTCCCCCAGGAGCGCCGTCATGGCCGCGGCCACGGACCTGTCCACATTGGTCAGAAGCACCTTGGTCTTTACCTTCTTGGCCCCTGTCACCGCCGTCCGGAACAGAGTCTCCATCACCGCATCCAGGGCTCCCTGCTCCCTGGCCGTCTCCAGGGCGTGCTTTACCTGGCTGATGATCTGATCGTCCCCGAATATCTGGGACTGAAGGCCGCAGGACAGCTCCATCAGATAGTGGACGGCTTCCCTGCCTTCCCTCACCGTAAAATACTGGGCATATATGTCGTATTCCTGCCCTTTTTCCCGGCAGAGGAGGGCCGCCGGGTTCAGTCCGTCAAAGCGCTCATCCTCTCCGCTGATCCAATATTCTGTCCGGTTGCAGGTGGAGATCACCACGCAGCCCGTGATGCCTTCCGTCTCCCTGCTCCTTTCCAGGGCCCGCTCCACTGCGGATGCCGTCATGGAAAACTGCTCTCTTACCTCAACCGGTGCTTTCCGGTAGTCAATACCGGCCATTTTTATCCTCAAGTCTTTTCCCCTTTTCTAAGGCCCTATCCGGGACTCTGCCCGGCTTCCGGCCTATCTATATACCTCCACAAATCATAGCATTTTCCCTCCATTTATGCAAGAGCCACCGGCCAAAGCTTTACGCACCTTCCCCTTTCCCTCTCATATATTACTAGTAACCACATTATTTGAAAGGAGTTCTGACATTGGAACGATATAATCAGCGCTGCGCGGACTGCCGGCGGGGCCGTATGTCCGGCCAACCCTTCCAGGGAAACGGCGGCTGCGGTATGCCGGGAAACTGCCCGGGCCAGACCTGCGGCGGCAGTGAAAGGAATTCCGGCAGTTCCGGCTGCCAGACAGGACGCAGCGATCCCTGCGGCTGTTCCGGCCGAAACGGCCGCAGCGGTATGACAGGACGCCCCGGCCAGATGCGGCGGGGCGGCATGATGGGGCGGTATGGCTCCTGCGGCTGTGAAAACGCCTCAGACCGGGACGGCCGCTCCAACGCTCCCGGAAGCTGCGGCTGCCAGACAGGACGCAGCGGTACGGCACAGGACGGCCGCTCCGGTATGACGGGACGCTGTGGCTGTGAAGGCTCTCTCCGCTCCGGCCAGTCCCCCGACCAGTTCAATGTATGCCGCTCAGGCGCTCAGATTTCCCAGGAAAACGCCAAAGTCGGCATGGGATATGTGCCCTGGCAGAGATGGGAATGTACGTATCCTCTCGACCGCGCCCTTTTCATCGGCACGGTCTTCCCTTCCCTGGATAAACCTTTTGTGATCGGGAGGTGCGCAGTCCGTCCATGAATCAGAATGAATTGATGAATCAGATCTACCGCTACAGCTTTGCCGTAGACGACGTCCTCCTGTATCTGGATACCCATCCGCAGGATTCCGAGGCTCTTGCCTACTACCAGACCATGAAGGAAGCCAGGCAGTCTGCCGTAAACGCTTATGAAAGGCAGTTCGGCCCTCTGACCAAGGACGGCGTCAAAGACTGCGCGGATTATTGGACCTGGGTCAACGGACCCTGGCCCTGGGAAGGAGGTGCCTGCTCATGTGGAACTATGAGAAGAGGCTTCAATATCCGGTAAATATCACCACGCCCAACGCGGCGCTGGCTAAGATCATAATATCCCAATATGGCGGCCCCGACGGCGAGATGGGAGCCTCCATGCGGTATCTCTCCCAGCGCTATGTCATGCCCTATAAGGAATGTCAGGCGGTGCTCACCGATATAGGTACCGAAGGGTCATCCTGATACACGGCGGGAACATACCGGGATCTCCTGCCGTTTCCCCAAAGCTTTTCCGGATGCTTGATTTTTAAGTCCGGTTCGCATATGATAAGAGCAAAAGACAATCTGACCGATATGTGGGACCGGCCCTGGCCATGCGCCGGAAAAGGCCTGCGGAAAATGGAGCGCCATGGAATATAAGGAAGAAAATGCGGTCATCCTGTTTCCGGAGTATGAAGCGCTGAAAGCAGAAGTGGAAAAACTGCGCACGGAGCTTTCCATGCTGCTTTTGGAACGGGATGAACTGCTCTATGTGGAGTGCAGGAACCTGGAAATGCAGTATATGCTGACTCTGGGCAGTCTGGAATATAGGATTTACGAGGCGCAGTGCGAGGCTTTGCGGCTGAGGCGCAAAGCAGAGCTGATCCAGGCCAAAAAGAACAGGTCGGAGCCGGTCTTCCTATCCCGCATCGAGGCTTTGTTGGATCAGGAATTTTCCGATTATCAGAAGCTCCTGGACGAGCAGATCCGGAAAATGAACGACGCAGTCCGGCGCAGTCAGGAAAAAATCCTGTCAGAAGAAGAGACAAGAGAATTAAAGAAACAATACCGGAGGATCATAAAAGCGCTGCATCCGGATCTGCATCCACGCTTGACGCAGGCCCAGACGGAGCTATTCTATCATGCAGTGGAAGCCTACAAAAACGGAGATCTGCGCACCATGCGCATGATCGGCGAGATGTTCTCCGAACCGCCCTCGGATACCGGCAGTACAAGCGCCGCCGGACAGCTCCTGCAGGACAAAAAGCAGCTGCTTTCGCTGTTGGACGAGATAAAAAAAGACATCCAAAAGATCCGGTCCGACTATCCCTGCACGATGGAAGAACTGCTCCGGGATCCGGAGAAGATCAAAGCCAGGAAACAGGAATTGCAGGAACTTCTCCGCCAGTATCAGGAGCAGATCCGTCACTATTCCACAAAGATCCAGGAAATGCTGAGGTGAGAAAATGGATGACTTGATGACAGGAAACGGCGGAGATCTGATCAGCCTCCTGCATCGGAAAAATGGCGGTCTGGAGCTCCCCAAGCCTTTTGAAAGGGATATTTTCTTATTTGATACTTATGTGGCCGGTACGACCCATGTAGAAGGGATCGAGGAATTGGAGCCGCATTTAAAGATAGACAGCCGCCTGCATTTTTTCCGTGAGCCGGAAAATCCCCACGATCCCCAGGCCATCGCCGTCAAAAACGAAGACGGCATCAAGATCGGATACATTCCCCGGAAGGATAACGTCATTTTTTCCCGCCTCATGGATGCCGGAAAGCTCCTTTTCGGCAGGATCACGGCCAAGGAGATCCGCGGAAATTGGGTAAAGATCAAGATCCGGATCTATCTGCATGATTGACGGGCAGATCTTTTTGTCCCGGAACGGCTATTTTTCATTGCCGTGGGGATCCTATCGAGGAACGGATCATTTGGAAAGGAAAACGGACATGGAAGTCTTTGGAAAATATCTGGAAAAAATGGAAAATGAAGTTCAGCGTTCCCGCATGAGAGAGATCCTCTCCTGGGTAAAAAGCACTTTCCCGTCACTGACGCCGAAACTTGCATGGAACCAGCCGATGTTTACCGACCATGGGACGTTTATCATCGGATTCAGCGCCGCCAAAGGACATTTCGCCGTCTCGCCGGAGACCCGGGGAATGGATGCCTTTTCCGATGCCATCGCAAGATCCGGATACAGCCGGACAAACAATCTCTTCCGCATCAAATGGAACGAGCCGGTGGACTTTTCCCTGCTGGAGCGCATTATCCGGTACAACATCGAGGACAAAAAAGACTGCACGGCATTTTGGCGGAAACAACCGTAAAATGGACTGCGCGGCAGAATAACGGAAGATTCCCGGAAAACAGGCGCAGCCTGCCGGAACAGCTTCACCCGTCTTTCGCCGCCGTCCTTTCCAGTCTATAAGTCCACTTGGCGGGCAGCGCCTTCAAATGCACTTCCGCGCGCCGGCCGGGATATACGGTGATATGGTCGAGGAGGCTGCCGTAAAAATGGCCGGAGGCAGTCTCTCCGCGGACAATGTCCTGGACCGCCTTCCGGATCTCCTTTTCCCCAATGGAGCCACCGGACAGACTTTCCTCCTCCTCCGCTTTTTGGATCTTTTCCGTGAGCTCCGCAATGCGGCGGTCGTATTCCGCGTTCATGAGCTTCATGTCCTCCTTCGAGATGCTGTTTTCAAAAAAGGCGTCGAGCACGCTTTTTTTCTTTGCCCTGACCTGCTCCAATTCCTTTTTCATCTGCTCGGCGCGCTGGCGGCTGCCGTCCCCGGAAATCCGGATCCCCTCCGCCGCGGCACAGGCGACGTCGCGGATGAGCGCCTCCGCATCAAGCTCCAGCATCCCCACCGACCTCCGCACCATTTCCATCCCCGCTTCATCCCGGATCTGCCCTCTCACAGCACAGTCCGCTCCTCTTCCCGCCGAAACAGTGCCGCACCTCCATACCCTGTAAGCACTGCCGTCCTTCCGCCTGCGGCTGCGGGAAACAAAACTCTTTCCGCAGCCGCCGCACTTGATCTTCCCCGACAGCGGATAACGGTTTCCATGGCCGGCGCTGTATTTCCCTCCGGCAGCCCGCCGCTCCATCTCCCTCTGGGCCTCCTCCCATATCTCCCGGCTGACAATGGGCTCGTGATGATCCCGGATAAAGACGAATTCCTCCTCACCCCGGTTGTACTTCTTCCGGTGGGTGAGATAATCGGGGGTGATGGTCTTTTTCTGCTTCAGGTCTCCGCAGTACTTCTCGTTGCGGAGGATCTTCAAAACCGCCGTATTCCGCCAGTCCATGCGGCCGCTCCGTGTCCTGCGGCCCGCCTCCCGCAGTTCCCTGGCAATGACCGTGGTCCCTTTCCGCTCATGGACATACTTGCAAAAGATCAGCCGGACCGTCTCCGCTCCCTCCGGTTCCACGGTGATCCTTCCGCCCTGCACGTCATATCCCAGCAGAGAACGGCCGAACACGACGCCCTGTTCCATCCGGCGCATCTGGCCCCATTTGACCCGAAACGACGTCCTGCGGCTCTCCTCCTGGGCAATGCTCCCCATGATGGAGAGACGGAGCTCCGAATCCGCTTCCAGAGTATCGATGCCGTCCGTGAGGAACACGACGCCGATGCCCAGTTCCCGCAGCTTCCTCGTATAGGAGATCGTATCCAGGATATTCCTGGAAAAACGGCTCACCTCTTTGGTGAGCACCTTGTCAAAACAGCGGAGCCCCGCGTCCCGGATCATCCTGTTGAAAGCGTCCCGCCCCGCCGTACTGGTCCCCGTGATCCCTTCATCGGCGTAGACGGCATAGAGCTCCCAGCCCGGCTTCCGCGCAATGTATTCCTGAAAATACCGTTTCTGGCTCTCAAACGAATGGACCTGGTCATCCTGATCCGTAGATACGCGGCAATAGACGGCTGCCCTCATCCCGTTCCCTCCCCGTCCTGACCTGGTTCAGTTTATGCAGGCGCGGAAAAGATATGCCCTCTTCCTTCAGTCCCGGCCATCCCATACCTCCAGGCACCGCTCCGCCTGTTCCTCACTCAGGATCCCCTGCTCCCTGAGGGCCAGCAGTACGGCGCGTCCGTACAGCCGGTAAAACTCCGGCGCCGTCCTCCTGCTGATCCTGTTTTCCCCCTCAAAATCCTCAAAAACGAGGCCATCCTCCACGCTCCCGCTCCCATAGATCTCTGTTCCATTGATCTTATGAGAAAAGGCCGGATCTCTTGCCTGTCCTGAAAGGATCCCCCCTTCCGCCGGGATCTCCTATGCCAGTCTTTTATGGATCCTGCTCCGTCCCTCAAAAACGCGGCAGGTCATTGAGTCTCCCTTTCCGATATGGTATATTTAAGAAAAAGGCTGCCGGCTTTCGGACATCCGCTTTTCCGGTCCGGAGCCTCTTTGCTCTCAACCTGGAAACAGCGCGCTCATACGCAGGAGGAAACGTCATGGCTGACATCAAACTGTTCAATATAAACGGTAAGGTCCGGGAATATCAGAGCGGGACCGTCACCCTGGAGAAAGAGCTCCAGACCATCATAGAAAACAATATGGAAACTTTTTTCGGCGTCACATTCCTGGAATCGGAATACCGCACCACCGACGGCGGCCGGATGGACAGCATCGGCATCGATGAGAACCACTGCCCTGTGATCTTCGAGTACAAAAGGTCCATCAAGGAAAATGTCATCAACCAGGGACTGTTTTATTTGAACTGGCTCCTCGACCACAAAGACAGCTTCAAAGTCCTGGTCATCGAAAAGCTGGGCTTAAAGGCAGCCGGCCGCATCGACTGGACCATGCCCCGCGTGATCTGCATAGCCGGAGACTTCACCAAATATGATGAATCCGCCATCAAGCAGATGAACCGGAACATCAGTCTGATCCGGTATAAAAAATTCGGCGACGATCTTTTGATGTTCGAGCAGATCAATGAAAATATCGCGGCGGCGATACCCGACGATATTCCGGCCCCTTCCGCCGGAAGGCCTAGGAGTTCCGACAAAACGTTTGAAGAGCAGCTGGAAGGCGCAGATGACAGCATAAAGATCTTATATCAGGATCTGGCCAACTATATCCTGAGCCTGGGAGACGACATCCAGGAAACCCACCTGAAACTCTACGCCGCCTTCAAAAAGATCAAAAATGTGGCCACCGTCGTGGTCCAGAAGAAAAAGCTCATCCTCAACCTTCCTCTGGCCGCCGCCACCGTCTCCTTTGAAGACGGCTTCTCCAGAAATGTGTCCAACATCGGCCACTGGGGCTGCGGCCCGGTGGAACTCCATCTGCAAAACGGCGCCGATCTGGAAAAGGCCAAACCCCTCGTGGACAGGGCTTATAACGAGAATTAGCTTTCTGCGGCTTCTCCTCCCTGTGCCATCGTGAACCTCCTGTAGGTACAGAAGAACTGGCGCACCTGGAGATCGTGGCTGCCATCGTCCACCAGCTCACCCGCGGTCTCTCCGCCGAGCAGCTTAAGGAACAGGGCTTTGACGCCTATTATGTGGACCACACAGCCGGGATCTGGCCCCAGGCCGCCGGCGGCATTCCCTTCAATGCCTGCGAATTCCAGTCCAAAGGAGATCCCATCACCGATCTCTATGAGGACATGGCAGCGGAGCAGAAGGCCCGCACCACCTACGACAATATCCTGCGGCTGGTGAAGGATCCGGAAGTCTGCGACCCCATCCGCTTCCTGCGGCAGCGGGAGATCGTCCATTTCCAGCGGTTCGGCGAAGCCCTGCGCATCACCCAGGACAATTTGAACTCCAGGAACTTCTATGCCTTTAACCCGGCATTTGATACCCAGAGCTGCCGGACGGAAAAATGATATGAGAAGAGAATTAAACGATGCCTTTGACACGATCTTGAGGATGGAGCCGGCCGCCTATGCTTCCCTCTTGGGGAGCGAGGCTTATCCCGACGTCCACGGATCCGTGTATTTCTATCCCTTCTGGGACGGCTCCCTGGTGATCGCCGAGGCTGCCGGGCTGCCCTTCTCCGACCAGGTATGCGGCTCCAGGATCTTCGGCTTCCACATCCACCAGGGAAACCTCTGTGAAGACGGCGGAACGGAGCCCTTCTCCTCCGCGGGCAGCCACTATGACAGGGGACGCTGCCCGCATCCTTTCCACTCCGGCGATCTCCCTCCCCTGTTCGGGAACAACGGCTATGCTCTGTGTATGTTCTACACAGGCCGCTTCACGCCGGAAGAAGCGGTGGGACACACCGTGATCATCCATGACGGTCCCGACGATTTCACCAGCCAGCCCGCCGGGAACTCCGGGACCAGGATGGCCTGCGGAGAGATCCGGGACAGAGAAGTCTGAACTGCCGGCTGATATACGAAAATGGCGCTGTACCGACGTACAGCGCCATTTTCATATGGCCAGAATCTATTGGCTGCCTTTCGATTAAAGCTGAGGGCCGGCAGATACCAAAGCCTTTCCAGCTTCATTGCTCTCATACTTGGCAAAGTTCTTTACGAATCTCTGAGCCAGATCCTTTGCCTTGGTCTCCCACTCGGAAGGATCTGCGTAGGTGTCGCGGGGATCCAGGATGCCGGTGTCAACTCCAGGCAGCTCGGTGGGCACTTCAATGTTGAAGTAAGGGATCTTCTTGGTGGGCGCGTTGAGGATATCGCCGTTCAGGATCGCGTCGATGATACCGCGGGTATCCTTAATGGAGATACGCTTGCCGGTGCCGTTCCATCCGGTGTTCACCAGGTAAGCCTTGGCGCCGCTCTTTTCCATCCTCTTGACCAGCTCTTCTGCATACTTGGTCGGATGCAGCTCCAGGAATGCCTGGCCGAAGCAGGCGGAGAAGGTCGGGGTGGGCTC
>CAJFUL010000048.1 GCA_904420245.1 Candidatus Paralachnospira avium | reverse complement strand
TTTTCCGTAATTTCCCAAGGCGAAGCTCCCCTCCTCTCCTGTTCCATCTATGCGCCAGCACCGTAAGGACCAGCAGCAGGGCCGTCAGCACCAGATAAAACGCCCGGTTTGCCGTCAGATCCCCCAACTGGCTGTAAAACAGCTCCGTATATCCAAAATCATTGAACCTGGGGATCAGCTTCAGTCCGAAATCCCCGTTCAGATTTCCGAAGGACTGGAAAAGGCTGAAAAACCAGAACAGGCCGCCGGCCAGGACCGCCCACATCCCGCCCGTCAGGGTGCTGATAAAAAATCCCAAAGCCAGCGCGAAAGCCGCCGAAGGAAAAAGCCAGCCTCCGACATACTTGAAAAACGCCAGACCGTCGGCGTGGATACCCGCTGCGCCGGCCGCGGCCATGCACTGGTTCCCCGCGAAGGCAGCCAGGACCGCCACCGGGATCATGAGCATGAAAAGCGCCGCCAGATACCTGGCCGCCAACAGGACGGAGGAAGATGCCTTCTTGGAGGCGATCACCAGGGAGGCTTTTGCCCGTCTGTCCTTCAGGCAGCGGGATACGGCCGGAAACACGGGGAGGATGGCCAGCAGGATGCCCATATAATCACAGAACAGGCGGGCAAAGGCCCCTGTGTACCGGTCCTTTTCCACAATGTCCTGATACTCCTTCAGGGCTCCCTCATACGTCTGATGGACCAGCACGCCCCTTTCCACCGCCGACCTGGTATAAGTGGAATGGCCGCCGATGAGCCTGTCGGCCTCATCCATGGCGTCCAAGAACTCCTCCAGGGTCAGTCCTTCCCTGGGATGGACTTCCAGATCCGCCGTGAGTCCTGTCATGGGATCCGTCTCCCACTCCTCCTGAGCCGTCTGGTCCGCCTCGTCTATATAAGCGTCTATGGCCCCTTCTATCTGGGATACCGACATCCCTGACAGCTCCGAAAGGAGCTCTCCCATCTGCTCCTGTTTCTCCTGGCTTAAAGTCACACTCTTATAAAATCCAAGAGGATAGGCCGTATACCGGTTGGAATAGTGATCCAGAGCCAGGCTCTGGAGATTCTTCTCCATGATGAGATCCGCATCCTGGGAATACGTATATCCATAGTCCTGCTGCCCCGACTGCGGTCTTGCCAGGCTCCAGCTGTCCGCCCCCAGCTGGGTAAAGAAGAAAAATGCGAGACACGCCGTGCAGGCCCAGTAGACCAGGCTCTTCGCCGTCATTTTACATTCCTTCAGGAAGAGGGAAAGGAACATCAGAATTCCCCCCTTTCCAGATGCATGAGGTAGAGATAGGCGTCCTCCACTCCCGCCTCCGCCGGCTGGGCCGGAAAATCCGGCTCCGTATCGCAGATGAAGCGGACTGTGGAGGAGGCTCCCACCGTCAGGATCGACGTGACCGGATACATGGCCTGCAGCTTGGGAAGCTCCAGCTTAGATACCTGAGCCTTATACACCCTTCCCCTGGCCATGGAAAGCAGTCCCTCCATGGAACCGTGGTAGATCAGCTCTCCCTCGTCCAGGATCCCGATGGCTTCGCAGGAGGCCTCCACATCTCCCACGATATGGGTGGAGAGGATGACGATCCTGTTCTGGGCCACTTCACAGAGCAGATTGCGGAACCGCACCCGCTCTTCCGGGTCCAGTCCCGCCGTGGGCTCATCCACGATCAGCACCTTCGGATCATGGAGCAGCGCCTGGGCGATCCCCAGGCGGCGGCGCATCCCGCCGGACATGGCCCGGATCTTCAGCTTCCGCTGTTCCGCCAGATTGACCCGCTCCAGAAGCTCCGGTATCCGCTCCTTCCTGGTCCTGGAGGAAAGACCTGAGAGGACTCCCAGATAGTCCATGGCCTCATAGGCGCTCATACTGCCGTACATCGAAAAATCCTGGGGCAGATACCCGGTCATGGAACGGATCTCCTTCTCCTGCTCCACCGGTACGCCGCAGACCGTCACCTTCCCGCTCCCTTTCTTTAAGAGCGCCGCCAGGACTTTCATCAAAGTCGTTTTCCCCGCTCCGTTCTTTCCCAGAAGCCCGAACATCCCGGAGGAAATGGTCAGGTTTATGTCCTTTAACGCCTGTTTTTTTCCGTAGAACTGGTCCAAATGTTCAATCACGATGTCCATATCCATACTCCTTCTTTTCCGGCCGGCCTTTCGGCCGCCCTGTTTTCTGAAAAGAAGTATATCTGAAAAATCCCTATTTTTTCTCTACGGTTCCGGAAGGATCTGAAAAACAGCGGATACGATGGCGCCCCCCTCCACGCTGTTGTGGACCGAAACGCTCCCTCCATGGAGCTCGCACAGCACACGGCATATATAAAGCCCAATGCCGAAATGACCGGAGCTGTCCCGGTTCTTGTCTTTATAATAGGGCTTCACTGCCATGCGCAGCCCCTCTTCGTCAAAACCCGGCCCGTCGTCTTTCACATAGAGCTCCAGATACCCGGCGCTCTCGCGCAGGATCACCTGGACCCAGTTTTCGGCATACCGAAGCCCGTTGGAAAACAGGTTTTCCGCCACTTCCCGGAAGACCGCCTCGTCCAGCCAGAGGATCTTTCCTCCCGGTATCCGGCAGTCCATCCAGAAGCGGACCTGTCCCTCCAGGGCCGTTCCCATTTCCCGAAGCGCGCCGAAGGCTTTTTCCGCTTCCACGGGCTTTCTGTCGCACTGCCGCTCCTCCAGCGTCCCCACATTTTTCATGGTATCCCCGAATTTCTGCAGCCGCTCCACCTGCCTGTCCATCATGGCCAGCGTCTCCAGGAGCTTCTCCTCCCCGATCTTTCCCTCCGGATAATACCGCTCCAGGAATTCCACATATCCCCGCAGGACCGTCAGAGGCGTCCGCAGGTCATGGGCGAAAGCATGGTTCAGCCTTTTCTGCTCCTCCATCATATCCCACATCTTCCGGTAGTTGTCCGCCAGATTCTTCCGCATGGTCTCAAAGCTCTCGCAGAGCTTTCCCATCTCGTCCTCCGAATGGTATTCACAGCGGAAGTCCAGATCATTTTTCCCGATCCTGCCGGTGCTCTCCGTCAGGACTTTCAGCGGGATCTTCAGTTTATTGCGGTAAAACGCCACCGATACCAGCGTTACCCCGCCAATGATGCATACGAACGGGCTCCAGGTCTGGACGAAGTCGATCCACTCCATGGCGGTCCTGTCTCCCCAGGTCATATCGTTCCTGGAGATCACATAAAAATCCATGGGGATCTCCGACATTCCCGGATAATAGTCGGCGTACCTGACCTTTATGGAATTCCCGGCGGCCTGGCAGATCTGCTGGATCACCAGGATCACCAGCAGGGTCCCCAGGATCCCCAGGATGATATAGGCCGCCAGCGTCTTCTTGAGGGACATCCGGGAAAACCGTTCCCGAAGCTTCCCTTTTCTTTTCAGCCTGCCCACTGGTATCCCACCCCCCAGACTGTTTCGATGTAGACTTTATCCGAATATTTCCTGAATTTCTGCCGGATCCGCCGGATGTGCTCGGTGACGATGGCCTCGTCCCCTTCGCTGTCGTATCCCCAGATCCGCTCATAGATCCTCTCTTTGGAAAAGACCTGCCCCCGGTTCATGGACAAGAGCTCCACAATATCAAACTCCGTCCTGGTAAGGCCCAGATTCTCCTCTCCCCAGTAGACGCAGCGGCGGGAATAGTGGATCACCAGCTCCCCGGAAAACTGCAGGGACTCTTTCTTCCCCGCCCTGGCCTCCCGCCGCAGGTGGGCCGCCACTCTGGCCCCCAGCTCCTCCAGAGAAAAGGGCTTGACGATATAGTCGTCTCCTCCTGTCATGAGTCCGCTTATCCTGTCCTGCTCCTCCACCCTGGCCGTCAAAAACAGGATCGGACAGGAGACGTGGTCCCGTATCCGGCGGCACACTTCCAGCCCGTCCATCCCCGGCATATTGATGTCCAGCAGGATCAGATCCGGCTGCCCCGCCGCCTTCTCCAGCGCCTCTCTCCCATCGGAAGCCGTCTCCGTCCGGTAGCCTTGGATCTCAAAAAAATCCTTGAGCAGCTTCCGGATGTCCTGCTCATCGTCCGCGATCAAAAGCTTATACGCCACTGCTATCTCCTCCAGATCACGCCGCGGTCCATGGACCCGGCCGTTTTTATCTTTATCATACCACGGGATTCTCTACAAAAACCCTACAAACCAGTCCATCCTCATACAGATCTTCTCCTTTTCCCCTTTCTTTTTTTATTTTCTGTAAAACAAATGCATTTTTCAGTTGACAGGACCGCCAACCTGTGATATAAATTGAGGGTAGGTTTTCGCCTGCGGTACAGGGGTGTAGTTCAGTCGGTAGAACGTTGGTCTCCAAAACCAAATGTCGAGGGTTCGAGTCCTTCCGCCCCTGCTTATAAGACGGCGGAACCGCAGCACACATGGGGCATTAGCGCAGTTGGGAGCGCGCCACACTGGCAGTGTGGAGGCCAGGGGTTCAAGTCCCCTATGCTCCACTTAAAAAACCTCGGAACTATGCGGGTTCCGAGGTTTTTCTTTATTTTCTTCTCTTCTCTTTTTTTCATTTTGGGGACTATTTGGGGACTACTCGGAAAATCAATATTTATTATTTTTATCCGACCAACTGACCAGGCGCCAGCCCTTCCATGATCTGGATGGAGCTTTGGGCCTCTTTCCTTCCGTTGCAACCTTGATTTTTTATGAAAAATCTGTTACTCTTCTTGTGTAGGGAACGGTGGCAAGTCCGCCCTCCCCTATTTCCCCGAGCCTTAGGGCTCTTTTTTAGTTGTCTTCGATACCCTTTTGTGTATCATCAATTAACTTTTCTGCCATCTCTTTGGCTTTTTCGTTTTCCTCTTTTTCGATGGCGCCTTTCAGATCCTTTAAGTCCTGAAGAAGCCGCCGAAGATAACTTTTGAAAACACTCATCTCTTCCATTATCAGACACGTCTGATTTGTTTACCCATCCGATATATTTTCCGTCAATCCGTACCTGATACCAGTCACCGGATCCTCCGATCACATCCGCACGGTTCGTCTCCGCCAGTTTCGGCCATACAGGATGGAAACCACAGTCTGTACCCGGGCTGGAACGGATGTTGAGAGGATCGCCATCCTCTAACCGTTTTCTTACAAGATGTTGGCATTGTAAAACTTTATAATACAAAAGAACTATATCGCAGCGCATACCGCCATTGCCGAATACTGCCCGGAATTTGCGTCCGCGCTCTCAAGCCGCAGGCAGGCTGCCTGCGGCACTCCTTTGAAAACGGCCGGAGCGAGCGAAAGACCGCATGAGCGGCAGGATTCCTCTCCGCCGCAGCGCAGTCCCACGAAGTATTTTTGCCAGAGGGACAAAAGGAGCGGCTCCGCTCTATGCCGCCGGAGACAGATTCCCTGCGATACCAGATCAAAACAAGGGGGAATATGTGGTATGATCGATTTTAAAAATGGCAGTTTTGTAAAATTAAAGAAAACCGACAACTCCATCGCCGGAGATGTGATGGGACTGTTTACAGCGGATGAAAGGATCGTCAGTACCTATAAAGGGATCCGGGATTATGTCGTTTTTACGACTAAGAGGATCATTTCCGCAAATGTACAGGGCATGACCGGGAAGAAAAAAGATTTCACTTCCCTCCCCTACTCCAAAATCCAGACATTTTCCATCGAAACAGCCGGAGTATTGGATCTGGACAGCGAACTGGAGGTCTATTTCAGCGGACTTGGAAAAGCTATCTTTGCATTTACGGGGTCCAGCGACATCACTCTGATCGGAAAACTCATCAGCGAATACATCTTATAAAAGCTTCCCGTCCCGGCGCGGATGACGCCGGACAGCGGGACCTTCCGCCATGGAACTGAAAAACTGCCGCACCGGACGACGGTGCAGCAGCTTTTTTACTCTATAGGAACCTTCGTTTCCATAGAGCAAAACACTCCGTGGAATCGCACTGCGGCGAAGAGGAAATCTGCCGCTCATGCGGCCCGCCGCAGGCGGAGGATCCTGCCATGCAGGATCCTTTTTTAATTAAGCTTCTTTTTCCGTTTTTCTCTTCTTCCTCTGCTGCTCATAGTCCTTCAGGGCCTTCATGGCCTGAGGCGCCATGGGGAACAGCGCGATCATATTGAAGATGGTCATCAGACCTACGCCGAAATCTCCCAGATCCCAGACGAACGAGTACGCCGCCAGCCCTCCGATGAAGAGCATGACCAGGGCCAGTATCTTATACAGCGTCTGGGAAAGCCAGTTGTCGCCAAACAAGTAGGCAATGTTGGGCCGCGCGTAAAATAGGATCCCGATGAACGTCGAGAAGCTGAACAGCCAGAGGATCAAGGCAATGAAGATGCCTCCGACGCTTCCCATATGGTACTCCATGGCAGTCTGCAGAAGCCCCATGCCCTCCTGGCCGGCCGTCATGGACTCCGGAGTCAGCAGCATGATCATGGCCGTGCAGCTGCAGATGACCAGCGTATCGATGAATACGCCGAGGGCCTGGAGCAGGCCCACCTTGGCAGGATGGCTGCTTTCGGCCGCGGCCGCGGCACAGGGCGCCGAACCGGAACCGGCCTCATTGGAAAACAGGCCTCTCTTAGCCCCGTTCATGATGACGGCGCCGATGCCTCCGGCCACTGCCTGGCGGATCCCGAAGGCCTCCTCAAAGATCCTTTTGAACACTCCCGGCAGCGCTCCCAGATTAGTAACGATGATAAATAAAGTGATCAGCAGGTAGAAAACAGCCATGACCGGCACCATGATGTCCAGCACCCGGACCGTGGCGTTTTTCCGCAGGACGATCACCGCTGCCAGAGCCACCAGCAGGATGGTGGTCACAAGGGGCGGCATCGCGAACGCATTATCAAAGGCGGAAGATACTGAGTTTCCGATGACCTGGCTGATGCCGCACCAGCAGATGAGTCCGGAGATGGCGAACAGGCAGGCGATGACGGATTTCTTCCCGCCCCGTTTTTTCTTGAACAGATAATGGATATAATAAGCGGGACCTCCCCGGTATCCTCCGTAGAGCGGATCCTTCTCTTTATAAAGCTGCGCCAGGGTCGCCTCCACAAAAGCCGTGGACGAGCCCAGCAGGGCGATGAGCCACATCCAGAACACCGCGCCTGCGCCTCCCGCGGAAATGGCGGCCACCACTCCCACCAGGTTGCCCATCCCCACTCTGGTGGCGGTGGACACGATCAATGCCTGCACCCCGGAGATGGCGCCGTGCTTTCCCTTCTCCTTCTTTTCCGTGACGACCCGAATCATCTCGGGAAAAAGCCGGAACGGCAGAAACCTGCTCCGGATCGTAAAATAGATCCCGGACGGGATCAGGATCAGCACCAGCAGAGAGATCCCGAGAGTATTGCCGCCCGGAAGGGGGATCCTGATAAAATCTCCCCACAGGATATTGAATATCCCGTAAAACAGCTCCATAAATCCGCTTCCCGCCTGTTGAAGAAACTCTATCATATGTCAGTCCCCCACTCTTTTCCTGAATATCGTGTCCTTATAGTATAAAGGAGACATGCAGATCTGTAAAGCTTTAAAGCCGCAAAGTATCCTTTTAAATACAAGCGCACGATTATATGGCGGAATTCTCCGGATGAGCCGCAATTTTTCCGGGATGCGCCTCCTCATACCTGCGGCGAATCATAGCAGGCGATCCCTCTCTCCTCCAGAAAGGCGTGCCACTCTCCGGACAGGGGCTTATCGGTGACGATGCCGTCCACGGACGAAAAATCGCAGATCTTTACAAAAGAAGCGTATCCGAATTTGGAATGGTCCGCGATCAGATACGTGCGGTCGCTCTGAGCCGGGATCAGCCTGCGCAGCTGCGCCAATTCCTCACAGGAGTCCGTGATCCCGTGCTCCATGGAAAGGGAACGGCAGGAAATGAAAGCCTTGTCCACATGGTAGCCGGACAGGGCGTTTAAGGTCCCCGGCCCCATGAAGGAATTGGATCCGGCGTCAAAAGCCCCTCCCACTGCCATCAGATGGATATTTCCCGCCGGAGCCAGCCGGTTGATGACGGCGAGGGAATTTGTCACCACCGTGATCCGCAGGGCCGAAAGCGCTTCCGCCGCGTAGAGAGCCGTGGTGGAATTGTCCAGGTAGACAGAATCCCCATGCCCCACCAGCCTCCGGCATATCCCGCCGATCAGGGTCTTGCTGTTTACATAGGCGTCCATCCGCACCGTATAGTCCACCTCATTCAGGACGCCGTCCTGGATGTAGGCGCCTCCGTAGGTGCGGGACAGGACGCCCTCGCTCTCCAGCGCCTTCAGATCCCTCCGGATCGTTTCCTCTGTAACTGCGAATTCTCTGGCCAGCGCCGGGACTGTGACGCTTTTCTTCTCCTGGATCTGGGCCTTGATCAGATTTCTCCTGGTAACTGCCAGCATAAAAGCCTCCTCCGGCCGGACTCCCCGGCCATTTTCTTTACTATACCGAAATAACGCACAAAAAACAATAGTTTTTTTATGAAACAATCACAAATCGTATATGTTCAGAAATAAATCAACATATTTTGTTGACACACTAAAAGAAAAACCATAAAATTATCGTATAATCAAAAAAGAGGGAGGGAAATACATGGAAGAAAAGAGCTGGATGCCGGAACAGGAAGCCAGAGAAGCCATCGTGGAGATCGGACGGCGCATCTATCAAAAGGGATTCGTGGCCTCCAACGACGGAAACATCAGCATACGGACCGGTGAGGACCAGCTGATCGCGACGCCCACCGGCGTCTCCAAGGGCTTCATGTCTCCGGACAGCCTGGTCAAGCTGGATCTGGACGGCCGCATACTGGAAGGAAGCTCCAAGCCCTCCTGCGAGATCCGGATGCACCTGCGGGTATTCCGGGAAAATCCGGATGTCCGGGCGGTGGTCCACGCCCATCCCCTCATGGCGACGGCTTACGCAGTGGCGGGGAAGCCTCTGGACCGGCCCATCATCACCGAGGGCATCCTCCAGCTGGGCATTGTCCCGGTGGCTCCTTACGCCACCCCCAGCACAGAAGAGGTGCCCGACTCCATCGCTCCCTATTGCAGAGACTACAACGCGGTCCTGCTGGCCAACCACGGGGCTCTGACCTGGGGACGGGATATTCTGGAAGCGTGGAGGCGGATGGAATCTGTGGAATACTACGCATCCATCATGATGATCACCGAAAAACTGCTGGGAGAATACAGAGAGCTGACGGACCAGCAGATCTCGCGTCTGGTGGACATCCGCGAATCCATGGGGATCTTTACAGGCGGCAGGCCGTCTGGGAACCATTAAAAGAGGAGGGAAACGATATGGCAAATTACTTAGTGGGGTGTGATGTGGGGACGACCGGCACGAAAGCCGTCGTCATCGATGAAGAGGGAAAAGTCCTGGGATCCCATACCATCGGCTACAAGCTGGTCACCGCCCGTCCCGGGTGGGCCGAGCAGGATCCGGAGGATTACTGGAACGCCGTGGCCGATACCATCCAGGTCTCCATCCGGCAGGCCGGCATCGATCCCAAAGAGATCCGCGGCGTTGGCATCAGCGCCCTGGCTCCGGCCTGCATCCTGGTGGATAAAGACCTCCGGCCCCTGCAGATGGGGCATATCTGGATGGACCGCCGCGGCACGAAAGAGGCCCAGTGGGTCCGGGAGCATATCGGAGAAGAACGGGTCCGGGATCTGAGCGGCAATCCCATAGATCCCTATTACGCGGCCATCAAACTGATGTGGGAGAAAAACAACCGGCCGGAGCTCTATAAGAAGACTTATAAGCTCCAGACCGCCGCCGACTATCCCGTCATGAAGCTGACGGGGAAGGCTGTGACCGACTACTCCAACGCCAGCCTCATCGGCATCGGCTACGACATCATCCAGAAGAAATGGGATGAAAAGACCATCGAGGAGATCGGACTGGATCTGGAGAAGCTGCCGGATTCCTACGCCTGCGATGAAGTCATCGGAGAAGTGACCAGAGAAGCGGCGGAGCGCACCGGCCTGGCGCCCGGGACGCCGGTCATCGCCGGCACGGCGGATGCCACGGCTGCATGGGTGGCGGGCGGCGCCATCCAGGACGGGGATATGTCCCTGGCCATGGGCACCGCCGGCTGCATGGGATTTGTCCACAGCGAGCCCCGGTTCACGCCCAATATGATCACGATCCCCCATACCGTGGATTCCAAGAATACATACACCACCTGCGTGGCCATCTGCGCCTGCGCCTCGGTCATGCGTTATTTCAAAGACACCTTTGGCGCGGAAGAGATCCGGGAAGCGCAGGAAAAAGGGCTGGACGTCTACCAGCTCCTCAGCGACAAGGCCGAGACGACTCCTGTGGGAGCGGACGGCCTCATCACCCTTCCCTATTTCATGGGAGAACGTACTCCCATCTGGGATCCCCTGGCCAGGGCGGACATCTTCGGGATGTCCCTCTCCCACACCAAAGAGCATCTGCTCCGCTCCTTCATGGAGGGCGCCGTCATGGCCCTCCGCCATAACTACGAACTGGTGAAAGCCAGCGGCTGCAGGATGACGCCTCCTCTGGTGCTGTGCGAGGGCGGAGCCAAGAGTCCCTTCTGGAGACAGATGGTCAGCGACGTCATCGGAGTCCCCACCAGCTACATGAAAGAGGCCAAGGGCGCTCCCTTCGGAGATGCCATCGCCGCCGGAGTCGGCACCGGCATATTCAAGGACTACCAGGTGGCCAAGGACTGGGCCAGCGTCGGAGCCTCCCATGTGCCCAACATGGAAAACAAAGCCGTCTATGACAAGATGTATCCTCTGTACCTGAAACTGTACCGGCAGTTGAAAGACTGCTACCAGGAACTGGCCGAGATCACCGGCTATCAATGACAGGCAGCATAAAGGCCCCCGGATCCAATGATCCGGAGGCCTTTTTCCCCTGTGAGCCTTCCAAATGCCGCGGCGCTTTCCTCACGTCTTCTTGATGAATTCCCTGCGGCACTTGGGACAAGTGATCTGGATCTTCCCTCTGCCCCTCGGCACCCGGACCGTCTGTCCGCAGCCGGGGCATTTGAAATACCGGTGGGTCTTGTCCTGGCTCCTGGCCTTGCCTCTGGAGAAGAAGCGGCGGATCCCCGCCGTCATGTTCAGATACTTGGTGTTTTCCGCGCTGCGCTTATAGATATTCTTGGAAAACATCCGGAAATACGCCAGGACCAGAAAGAGCACCGCGATCCAGTAGAACACCTGGTACTGGGCAAAAATAGATACGATCAAAAACAGGATGGCCAGCGCCAAAAACAGACGGTTCAGATGGTCGTTCCCATACCGTCCGTACATCCATCTGGCCAGTCTATCGCGAAATTTCATGATTCTCTCTCCCATCTCGTTTGTTATATCCCATCATATCCCCTTTGCCCGACCCCGTCAAGAAAAGCTCCGGAAACTTTTCTGAATTTTTTATAAAGGATTTTTCCGTCTTCTGCCTTCTTGCGCCGGAAATGGATCTATAGTATAATTCTCCCTGTAAAAACAAAAGCTACATTGGGAAAGGATGTTTTCCATGGAAGAATTATATGTACTGGGCACCGGAAACGCCCAGGCCGTGGGCTGCTACAACACCTGCTTCGCCCTCCGGGACGGGGAAGAGTATTTCCTGGTGGACGCCGGAGGCGGCAACGGGATCCTGAAGGTACTGGACGGTATGGACGTGCCTCTGGACCGGATCCACCATGTATTTGTGACCCATGAACACAGCGACCATATCCTGGGAATGGTGTGGATCGTCCGGATGATCGCCACCGCCATGCGGAAGGGGACTTACGAGGGAAATCTGTCCATCTACTGCCACAGCGGCCTGGTGGACACCATCAGGACCTTGTGCGTCCTGACCATCCAGAAAAAATTCTGCGACCTTTTTGACGAGCGCATCCTCTTCTGTCCGGTGGAGGACGGGGATACCAGGCGAATCCTGGACTATGACGTGACCTTTTTCGATATTTTATCCACCAAGGCCCGTCAGTTCGGCTTTACCCTGGTCTTAAAAAACGGGAAACGGCTCACCTGCGCCGGAGACGAGCCCTATAATCCCCTCTGCGAGAAATATGTGGCCGGAAGCAGCTGGCTCCTCCACGAGGCTTTCTGCCTCTACGGGGACCGGGACCGCTTCAAGCCCTATGAGAAGCATCACAGCACCGTCCGGGAAGCCTGCATCCTGGCGGAGGAGCTCCATATCCCCAACCTGGTGCTGTGGCACACCGAAGACAAGGATCTGCCCCACAGGAAGGAAGCTTATACGAAAGAAGGAAAAGAATACTATTCCGGGAATCTCTATGTGCCCGACGACGGAGAAAGGCTGATATTATGAACACCTGGCACATCCTGCTGGCAGTCGCGGTCACGGCAGGGCTTCTGACGCTTCTGTACCTGTACCTGATCATGCCTGCCCTGAAAAAGAAAAAAGAACTGCCTCAGATCAAGCGGTTCTACTATGCTCACCGCGGACTTCACGGACTGCGCCGCGCCGCCGTCCCGGCGGCGGTACGTCTCACCGCCCGGACGGAAAACGCTCCGGAAAATTCCATGGCCGCCTTCCGGGCCGCCGTAAACGCCGGATATGGCATCGAGATGGACGTGCGCCTCACCAAGGACAAGGTCCCCGTGATCTTCCATGATCCGGATCTCCTCCGTGTCTGCGGCGTTTCGGGCCGTGTATCCGACCTCACCTATGAAGAGCTGCGGAAATTCCGTCTGGAGGGGACCGACCAGCATATCCCCCGCTTCCAGGACGTACTGGAAATGGTGGACGGGCAGGTGCCCCTGCTGATCGAGTACAAAACAGAACGGCCCGACGTGACCGTATGCAGGGTCTGCGACCGGATACTGGCCCATTACAGGGGGCTGTACTTCATCGAGTCCTTCAATCCCCTGGTCCTCTACTGGTACCGGAAAAACAGGCCTCGGATCGTCCGGGGCCAGCTCTCGGCCAAGTTCCGGCGGGCGGCGTCGCCCATCCACTATCTCTATCTGTCGCCGCTCCATCACCTGCTGTTCAACTTCCTGACCAAGCCGGACTTCATCGCCTACGACTATACCTGCGCCGGAGCCTGGTCCAGACGGATCTGCCGGAAGCTGTACGGGAGCCTGTCGGCGGCCTGGACCATCCGCTCCAGGGAAGATATGGAGCATATGCGCAAGCAGTTCGACCTGTTTATCTTTGAAGGGTTCTGCCCGTGAGGCAGAACCCTTTTTTCGTTCTATGGGAAACTTCGATTCCACAGACCAAAACACTCCGTGGAACCTGGCTGCGGCGAGGGAGGATCTTGCCGCTTCGCTCCGGCCGCCGCGAAACGAGCGCCGCAGGCAGCCCGCCGCAGACGCTTATCCCCGCGCGGAAAAAGACGCGTCCCCGGCCGTCAGTCCTTCCCGGGAAAAGCCTTTCTGTATACCTGCCCGATGACCTGCGCGTCCACCTTCCGGAAGTCCTCCGTCAGGGCCGTCGCCCAGGAAAGATCCTGGTCTCCCGAATCCGGATTCACAAAACCCAGGCTGGCCATGCCGGCCGCCCTGGCCGCATGGACTCCGTGGCAGGAATCCTCCACCACCAGACATTCTTCCGGCGCCGTCCCCAGCTCCTTCGCCGTCTTCAGGAACACATCCGGCGCCGGCTTCGGGTTCTCCACGCTCTCCCCGCTGACCAGCACGTCGAAATAGCGGCGGATCCCCAGGGCCTGCGTGGCTTTTTCGATATTTTCATACGGCGAGGAGGAGGCCACCGCCAGCTTGTATCCCGCTTCCTTCAGGGAACGCAGAAGCTCCGGGATCCCGGCCACCCCCGGATACCCGTCCCGCTCATATAAAAATGCCTTATATCCCTTCATCCGCTCATTGAACTCCTCCCTCCCTATGAGAAGTCCGAATTTTTCGATGAGGCCGTCGATGATGACGGCATTGGTGGTGCCGATATATTTCTTATACTCTTCGTAGGTCAGATCCTTTCCCCACTTGGCAAGGGCCATCAGATAGGCCCGGTAGTGGACCGGCTCGCTGTTGACCAGGACGCCGTCCATATCAAAGATCACGCTCTTCAACATTTCGATCCCTCCGTACAGGCGTTTTTCATGGCCATTATAGAAAATAATCTGGCAAAAGTAAAGAGAATCGATTATACTGGTTTTATGAAAGAAAGGGAGGATACCTATGTCAGGTTCTATATATGGAAACCAGTTCCGCTTTTCCACCTGGGGAGAGTCCCACGGAAAAGCCATCGGCGTCGTGGTGGACGGCTGCCCCGCCGGCCTGCCTCTTGCAGAAGAGGACATCCAGTCCTATCTGGACCGGAGGAAGCCGGGCCAGAGCCGCTACACCACCAAGAGAGCCGAGAGCGACGCCGTCGAGATCTTATCCGGCGTCTTTGAAGGCCGCACCACCGGCACGCCCATTTCCATGATGGTCCGCAACATGGACCAGCGTTCCAAAGATTACTCGGAGATCGCTTCCTATTACCGGCCCGGCCACGCCGATTACGGCTATGACGCCAAGTACGGCTTCCGGGATTACCGGGGAGGCGGCCGCTCCTCCGGCCGGGAGACCATCGGCCGCGTGGCCGCCGGAGCCGTCGCCGTGAAGATCCTCTCTGCCCTGGGCATCCAGGTCCGGGCCTACGCCGAGGAGATCGCGGGGATCCGCTGCGGCAGCGTCGATCTGTCCGTCTGCGGGGACAACCCCTTTTATATGCCCGATGCAGAGGCGGCAGCCAGAGTGCAGGCCGCCGCGGAAGCGGCCATGGCCGCCAAGGACTCCCTGGGCGGCGTCGTAGCCTGTCTGGTGAGCCATATGCCGCCGGGCATAGGCGAACCGGTCTTTGACAAGCTGGACGCCTGCCTGGGCAAAGCCCTGTTCTCCATCGGAGCCGTCAAGGGCGTCGAGATCGGAGACGGCTTCGCCGCCGCTAAGAGCACCGGCTCCGCCAATAACGACGGGTTTCTTCCGCCGGAAAGTCCGGGAGGCCCTTTAAACAAGGCCTCCAACCATGCAGGAGGGATCCTGGGAGGGATGAGCGACGGCTCTGAGATCCTGATCCGGGCCGCCTTTAAACCCACGCCCTCCATCGCCAGAGAACAGCAGACCGTAAACCTTGACGGAGAGCCCGTCACCGTCTCCATCCGGGGGCGCCACGATCCGATGATCGTTCCTCGGGCCGTGGTGGTGGTGGAAGCGATGACGGCTGTCACGCTGGTGGATCTGCTGTTCGCGGGGATGACAGCCAGGATGGAAGGCATCTGCCGCTTCTACGGTACGGACTTCCCGGTGAAGCAATAATCCGGCGGACGGCGGGCTCCTGCCCGCCGTCTGTCCATCCTCAGGAGGTATTTCTATGAAAAACATTCTCTGCTTTGGGGATTCCAACACATATGGATACGTCCCCATAAAGCGCACCCGCTATCCCTACGAGGAGCGGTGGACCGGCCAGCTGGCCGCCGCCCTGGGAGACGGCTACCACGTCATCGAGGAGGGGCTAAACGGCCGCACCACGGCATTTACCGACTATCTGGAGCCTTACCGGAACGCCCTGGACTATATCGGCCCCTGCATCATCAGCCACGCACCTCTGGATTTTATCATCATCATGCTGGGGACCAACGACACCAAGGGGCGCTACTGCGTCACCGCCAAGGAGATCACCGACGGCATGGAGAACCTGGTGAAAAAGCTGCGGTTTTACTATCCTGCGGACAAGTTCCCGGGGCTTCCCGCCATCCTCATCGCAGCGCCGGGCCCTCTGTACCCGTCCGATACGGATCCTGCCTTCAACGAGGATTCCACCAGGAAGATCCTGGAGCTTCCCGCCCGGTACGAGGCACTGGCCAGGGAGATGGGCTGCCTGTTCTTCAACGCGCAGTCTGTCCTGACAAAGGAGGATCTGGGAGGCGACAACCTCCATCTGAAAAAAGAAGGCCACGACAAGCTTGCCGCAGCCTTCACCAAGATCATCCAGGATCATTTCCGTTAAACAGAATACTTCTCATACAGCTCCCGGACGCCTTCTATGGAACGGAGGCCTCCGATGGAATCGCTGGCTGAGAGATTTGCCGCGGCCGTCGCCGCGCCGATCTTAAGGGCTTCCTCCACGGGGAGCCCTTTATATATGCTGTAGAGGATCCCCGCGCAGAAGGCGTCTCCCGCTCCTACAGCTCCCGCGATGTATCCCTTGGGCAGCTTCAGGGACGGGACCTCATGATAGTTCCCTTCCTCATCCGCCGCGCAGCCCAGCTCAGGCGCATGGACCACGGCCCATCCCGCCGTCCCCAGCTCCTTCAGGCGCCGGCAAATGGCGGGAAGGGCCCTGCGGTCCAGGGAACCATCCTCCCTCCTGGCCGGGATCCCGGCGATCATACCGCCCTCCGTCTCATTGACGATCAGATGATCCACATATTTGAGAGAAGGGATCACCAGCTCCTGCATGCGGGCCGCATCCTGGATGCTGGCCACGTCCATGGCCGTCTGGATCCCCCGCTCCTTCACGTCGTGGAACAGCCTGGCCAGCTTCGTGCCATACACTTCATCCGGCAGGTTCAGACTGTCCAAGAGGCCGCCGTAGCCGATCAGCACCAGCTTCGCATCCAGAGTGTCCAGTCCCATGTGTTCCTGAGAAAAGAGACGGCACGCTCCGCGGTCATGGAAAAAAGTCCTCTCTCCCGTCTCCTCCACCGTCATCACATCGGAAAACGAAGTCACCGCATCCGGAGTCATCCGGATCCCCTCTGTATCGATGCCCAGCCGGCTGAGGCGCTCCTTCAGGAACCTCCCGTTGTCATCCTCTCCCACCAGCCCGATGCTCTTCACCGGGATGGACGGATCCAGGAGCTTGACTCCCGCCGCCGTATTGGAGACGCATCCTCCGATGCCCTTGTCCGTCCGGCTGATGTCCGCCAGCATCCCCTTGCCCGGATAGCTGTCGATCATCTTGATATTGTCCGCTACCAAAGTGCCCGCCACTGCGATCCCTTTCATTTCACGTTCCTCCTTATCACCTCCATTATAGCGGATGCCGGAAAAATATCAAATATTTTCATCCTTCAGCACATCGACGATATTGGCCTTTTTGATCTTCCTGGAAGAATACCACATGGTGATCCCCACCACCAGCAGGACGCTGACCACAGCCACGGCCACCTGTCCCCAGAGGATATAAAATCCGGTATCGATGGCGCTGGCGATGCTCCTGTAGATGCCGTACATCAGCAGCAGTCCGGCGGGAAGGCCGTAGAGCAGGGCTTTCAAGCCGTAAAACAGGCTTTCATAAGCGATCATCCTGTTGAACTTTTTCGGCGGCATCCCCACGGATTTTAACATCGCGTATTCCCGCCGCCGCAGCGCCATACTGGTGGAAATGGTATTGAAGATACTGGTGACGCAGATCAGGGCCGTCAGGATGATGAAGCCGTAGACAAATACGTTCATCAAAAGCAGCGTATTGTCGATGGTCTGGATCTGCTCCCGGATGCTCTGGACTCCCAGATTCCTCTCCTCATCGGCCATCTCCCACAGATTCTCCATAAAAGCGCCGTAATCCTCGGCTGTGACGGATACGGTCATCTCCATGGCCGTATCGCTTTCCGTTCCGTAATACTCCCCGGCCAGCTTCATGACCGTGTCCAAAGTTGCATACATATAAACAGAATTGATATTAGCACTGTAGGAACCTCCAAGGGGCAGCTCCTCCGTCGTTCCGGCCACGGTCAGATCCAGACGGCTGAGCGTCACGTCATTCTCCTCGTCTCCCTGGTACTGGATATACTGGCCGCTTATCACGTCCCCTGCGGACACGTCCCAGACCGTTTCCCAGGATTTCTTCCCGTTCTCCTCTTTCAGGAACCGGTTCTGCAGGATGACGCCTCCGTTCTTCAGAAGCTCCATATCCGCCCCGGCCAGCTCTCCGTAAGCCTCCAGGCTCTTCTCATCCATGCCGATGATGCTCACGTCCAGAGGATAGGAGGCCGTCTCCTGCCCTGCCAGCTCGCCGGGTCCCCAGCTTTCTATCTCTGCGCTGACATAGTCGGAAAGGGGCTCCAGGCTGTCCGGATAGTAGCTGAGATACAGGGAATCAGAGATCACCACTTCCGATATATGCTCCATCTCCGCGATCTTCTCCGCCCTCTGGAGCGCCGACTCCCCATCGGGGCCTGGATACACGTTCACCACCACATCCGGCAGTCTGGCTCCGTCCGCTCCCAGCTCCATGGCATAGGCGCCCTTCAGATAAGCCGTAAAGGAAGCCACGCTCAGATAGAGGGCGATGCAGAAGATCAGGGACAAGACCGTGGCCCTGTACCGCTTCTTATTGCGCTTCAGGTTTTTGAGGGCCAGTTCTCCCTCGAATCCAAAGATCTTTCCGGTCAGTTTCCCGGTCTTTACCTGACGGGCCGTCAGCTTGATGTCCCGGTTCTGCCGGATGGCCTCCACCGGCGTGATCTTCGCCGCCCTTCGGGCAGGCACCCACGCAGAGACAAAGATCGTCACCGCCGCCAGCAGCACGGCTCCCAATACGCCCCTCCAGGAGATGATCACCCGCATGGTCACCGCTCCAAAAGATCCTCCCAGCATCGACGATACCAGTCCGCGTATGCACCTGGTGGTCACGAACACTCCGGCAAAGCCCAGGAGGAGTCCCAGCGGGATCCCGATGGCTCCCAGGATCAGCGCCTCGGTAAAGACCGACTGCCGTTTCTGCTTCCTGGTGGCTCCCACACTGGCCAGCATCCCCAGATACCGTCCCCTCTCCGAAATGGAGATGGCGAAGGAACTGTAGATCACAGCCACCGAACCGGCCGCCACGATCAGCATCATGACCCATTTCACCCGGTTCAGCATGGTCACGATGGTGTTGTTGCCGGAGAGCATATAGTAAGAGAGCAGGGTCGTATGGAAGCCATGCTCCACTCCCAGCTCCTCTGCCTTCTGGTCTCCCCAGGAAAACAGGCTGTTGTCCAGGCTCCGTACCTGCACCGCGGCATTGACGGTATCGGTATCGGCCAGATGCTCCGTATCCAGATAGGTGATGGCTGTATAGGAGGGCGAGGCGTAGCTCTCGAAGGCCGGACGCTCGATGATCCCCACGATCTTGTAGGTCCTCTCATGGACGTCCGCCAGAGTCTCTCCCTCTTCGTATCCATAGTATTCGGGAAGCTCCGTCCCGTCTCCGTCCAGGCGGGTGCCCAGCCCGAGGGTGACGGTATCTCCCACCTTCCATTCCACGCCTCCGTTCGTCTCCAGATGCTCCGGGATCACCAGCTGATCCTCCGCCTCCGGATAATGTCCTTCCAGCAGAGTCGTGGGATATTCCTCCATGGCAGTCTTGTCGTAAGCTTTCACCAGGATATAGGGCTTCCACTCATTCTCCCCGTCCGCAAGGAGCGCGTTCCCCATATCCCGGCTCAGGAGGGAAGCTTTTACATTTTCATCCTCCGTGATCCCGGGGAGCTTAGACTTTTCCACGCCGTAAAAGGTTACGTGCCATTCGCCGTCCTCCGCGATCTTGCTTTGGCGCATCATATCCAGAAAGGACTCGGCGAAGGCGGAAATGGCGGTGATGAGAGCCACGGAAAGCATGATCCCCAATATGGTCACGATGGTCCTCTTCCTGTTCTGCTTAAGGTGCTTGACCGTCACCTTGCTGACGATGTTCATCCCCTCACCTCCCGGCTCCATCCGGCTTCCCGGACCTGGGCCTGACGCCCTGTCTGCCATTCATCGCCGGAGATCTGTCCGTCCTCGATGGAGATCACCCGGTCCGCCTGCAGCGCGATCCGCTCGTCGTGGGTGATGATGATCAGCGTCTGATGGTACCGGAGATTGGAATCCTTCAAAAGGTCCATGATCTCGGCGCTGTTTTTGGAATCCAGGTTTCCGGTGGGCTCGTCGGCCAGCACGATGGCGGGATGATTGATCAGGGCCCTGCCGATGGACACCCGCTGCTGCTGCCCGCCGGAGAGCTGGTTGGGCAGATGGTTTAGCCGGTCCGAAAGCCCCAGCACGCCCACCAGCTCCTTCAGGTATCCTTCATCCGGCTTCTGTCCGTCCAGAAGCAGCGGCAGGAGCAGGTTTTCCCGGACGTTCAGGACCGGGAGCAGATTGTAGAACTGATAGATCAGTCCGATCTGCCGCCTGCGGAAAATGGCCATCTTGGTCTCATTCAGCTCATAAATGGGGGTCCCGTCGATGATGACCTGACCGGAGGTGGGACGGTCCACGCCTCCCAGGATGTGGAGCAGGGTGGATTTTCCCGAGCCGGAAGGACCGATCAGGGCCACAAACTCCCCCTTCTCCACGGAAAAAGATACATTTTTCAGGGCATCCACCCTGGTATCTCCCGAACCGTAAGTCTTGCAAAGGTTTTCTACCCGTAATACTTCCATAATCGTCCTCCTTATTCCTGTTGTCTTTATGATACCATCCCAAGATGACAGTCCGGTGACATTTCAGGTGACATTTTTGTCATATTTCCATCCGCCTCCCGCGCGGAAAACGGTCCCCGCAGCCCCAGGGCAGGAGCCGGACCGGGAAATCCCATGGCCCGGGATACGGCCGCCGCCTCTTAAATTTTACCCGGGCAGGGCTTAACAAACCAAAAAGTCTATGCTATGATAGCTTTAATATGTGAAAAACAGGAGGGGCTTATTTTGGAAAATCGATACGCTGCATATGTGGGTTCTTACACCTATACAGGGAACAGCCAGGGCATCACCATCCTGGACGTGGATACGGAGAACGGCACCATGACCCCCAGGAAAGAGGTCCAGGTCAACAACGCTTCCTATGTCTCTCCTTCTCTGGACGGCACGCGCCTCTATTCCATCGCCGACGACGGCATCGTCAGCTTCCGGATCCTCCCCGACGGAGATCTGGAGTATATGGGAAAGGCTTCCATCCGCGGGATGCGCGGCTGCCACATCTCCACCAACCACGCCAATACCCATATGTTCGTATCCGGCTACCACGACGGCAAGGTGACGGTCCTGAAAATGAACGAGGACGGCAGCGTAGGCGAGATCACCGACAATTTCTATGACAAGGGCATCGGCAGCATAGCGGAGCGGAACTTCCGCCCCCATATCAGCTGCTCCCGGCTGACGCCTGACGAGAAGTTCCTCTGCGTGGCCGACCTGGGCATCGACCAGATCAAGGTATTCCGGTTCAACAAGGACACCGGGCATATCAAGCTGGCCGACGTGATCCGCTGCGAGCTGGAGTCCGCCCCCCGGTTCCTCCGCTTTTCCTCCGACAGCCGTTTCATGTATGTGATCTCGGAGCTGAAAAACTACCTGTCCGTCTATTCCTACGACGGCAGCGCCGGCTATCCGGTCTTCGAGCTGCTGCAGAAGATCCCCACCGTGGGAAAAAAATGCAGCAACGTCAACGCCGCTGCTGCACTCCGTTTTTCTCCCGATGAAAAGCTGGTCCTCTGCTCCAACGCCGGGGACAACAGCATCGGGATCTACGACCGGGACTCCGCCAGCGGCCTTCTCCGCCAGCGGGTGGTCCTTCCCATCAGCGGAGAATATCCCAAGGACATCGGGATGTTCCCCGGCGGGAAATACCTCTACTCCGTCAACCACGAGACCGGCACCATGACCTTTTTCACCTGGGTGCCGGAGAAGGATTATTTCTATATGCACACGGCTCCTCTGAAGATCGACCAGCCCAACTGCTGCGCGCTGGTGAAGCTTCCCAAAGCCTGAGGCTCTTAGAAGCCTTCCCGCAGGATCCTCATGATCTCTTCCGCCGCCCCGTCTTCACGGTTGGGGGCGGCGATCTTGTCTGCCGCCGCCAGACAGGCCGGCTCCGCGTTTCCCACCGCCACTCCGTATCCGGCGAACGTCAGCATATCCGCATCGTTTTCCCCGTTTCCGAAGGCCGCCGTCTCTGCGGCTTCCACACCCAGAAGCTCCAGGACATGGGAAAGAGCCCTGGCTTTTCCGGAATCTTCATCGGATATTTCCAGGAGTCTTGGCACCGACGCCGTCACATAGATATGGGCAGCCTCCTGCTCCAGAAGCCTCCAGAGGCTTTTTTTCTTTTCCGGATCCGTTATGACCAGAGCCATGCTGTCCAGCCGGTCCAGATGGGTCCTTATGAAACGGTCCAGATCCCCGCACGGCTTCCTGGTGCTCCGGATATACGCCTCGGCACGAGCGTCGGCCCCGAAGCGCCGCGGCTCCCTCACATAATCCTCCGGGGCATAGGCGGCCCCGTCCATAAAGATCTCAAAGACAGGGCGGGAAAGCTCCCTGCGGGCAATCCTAAGGACCGTCTCCACCGCCTCCGGTCTCAGCTTGCGGGACAGGATCCTCTCAGAATCCGGAACTCTGTATATGGCGGCTCCGTTGGAGGTAATGGCATATTGGATCCCCGGAAGGCCTGTGACCTCCTCCGGGAGCGTCTCATAAGCCCTCCCGCTGGCAATGACCACATGGACGCCCCGGGACACGGCCTCCGCCAGGGCCTCCCTCGCCCTGTCCGTCAGTTTCCCCTCCGGAGAGAGCAGCGTCCCGTCCAGATCTAACGCCATGCACCTGCATCTTTTCATCTTCCTGCACCTCTTTGTTTTCCGCGGAATATCATACAAGCAAACCACATAACAGGTATTTCCGCAATGGAACTTCTCTTGGAAACACTCACACTGGCGGCGGCCGTCTCCATGGACGCCTTTGCCGCCGGGTTTTCCTATGGCATAAGCCGGGTCCGGGTGCCCGCCCTCTCGGTTTTGATCCTCTCCGCCGTATCCGCTCTGACTCTGGGGATCTCCCTGACCGCGGGGCGGCTCCTGACCGGCCTTTTGCCGTCCGGCCTGGCCAGATGGGCCAGCTTCGGGCTCCTGCTGCTGCTTGGCGTCTATAAGCTCTTTGACTCTTCCGGCACTGCCGCCGCCCGGGGCGCGGACAAAGATCACGATGCCCGCCTCTCCCCCCGGGAGGCCCTTCCTCTGGCGGCGGCCCTGTCCCTGGACAGCATCGCCGCCGGGATCGGAGCCGGCATCACGCCCGTCCATCTCACCGGGATCCTGGCGGCCGCGTTCCTGCTGGGCGCCGCCGCCATCCTGGGCGGAAGCCTCCTGGGCCGCGCCCTGTCCAAAAAGACAGGAGCAGGGACCGCGCCTTTAGGCGGTATCCTGCTGATCCTCCTGGCCTTCATGAAGCTTTTCTGAGTACAGAACCAGGAAAGCCTAGCCCCTGCCTATATACTCGATGGCCTCCCGGACGTTCCGGACTCCCACCAGCCGGATCCCCTTCACCGGCTGGCGGATCCGCTCCAGGCAGACCTGGGGAAGGATGCAGGTAGAAAATCCCAGCTTGGCCGCTTCCTGCACCCGCTTCTCCGCCATGCTGACGGCCCGTACCTCGCCGGAGAGCCCCACTTCGCCGAAGACCAGGGTCCCGTCATCCACCGGCACATCCCGGAAACTGGAGGCCAGCGCCATCACGATGCCCAGATCCAGGGAAGGCTCGCTGATCCGGAGACCTCCCGCGATATTCACATAGGCGTCGCAGTCGGAAAGATGCAGGCCCGCCCGTTTCTCCAGGACCGCGATCAGCAGGTTCACCCTGTTGTAATCGGTCCCCGCGGCCGTACGCCTGGGCATCCCGAAATTGGTGCGGCAGACCAGCGCCTGGATCTCCAGCAGCATGGGCCTGGTCCCCTCTATGGCGCAGGCCGTCACAGAACCGGAGGCTCCCTCCGGTTTGCCGGAGAGCATATATTCCGAGGGATTCGGCACCTGGATCAGCCCTTCCCCGCCCATCTCGAACACACCGATCTCATTGGTGGAGCCGAACCGGTTCTTGACCCCCCGCAGGATCCGGTAAGGGACGTTCTTCTCCCCTTCAAAGTACAGCACGGTGTCCACCATATGCTCCAGCATCCTGGGCCCTGCCACCGTTCCCTCCTTCGTGACGTGTCCCACGATGAATATGGTGATCCCCTTTCCCTTGGCGATCTGCAGGAGGAAATTGGTGGACTCCCGCACCTGCCCCACGCTGCCGGGGGCCGAGTCCACTCCCTCCCGGTACATGGTCTGTATGGAATCCACCACCGCGATCTCCGGTTTTTCTTCCTCGATGATGCGGGAGATCTGGTCCAGATCCGTCTCGCAGAGGAAGGACAGCTCGCCGGAAAACTCTCCCAGCCTGTCCGCCCGCAGCTTGATCTGTCTGGCCGATTCCTCGCCGGAGATATAGAGCACCCGTTTTCCGTCCCGCGCCAGGTTCCGGCACACTTGCAGGAGCAGAGTGGACTTCCCGATGCCCGGGTCTCCGCCCACCAGGATCAAAGAACCGGACACCAGGCCTCCGCCCAGCACCCGGTCCAGTTCCTCCATGCCGGTCCCGGTCCGCTCCTCGGCGGAAGACTCGATCTGAGACAGCTTCACCGGCCTGTTCCCGCCAAGGGCCGCCGCCCGGGCGCCTCCCGCCTTTCTGCCGCCGGACGCCGCCGGAGCCTCCACAAAGGTGTTCCACTCCCGGCAGGCGGGACACTGCCCCATCCATTTGGAGGACTCATATCCACATTCCTTACAGAAAAAACCAGTCGTCCTTGCCTTTGCCATAAGCTCTCCTTACAGGCTCTTGGCCCTGTCGCTCACATTCTTGCGGAAATTGATGACCTGATGGTCGTATTTCTCCGTCATGAACCTGGATTGGATCATGAAATCCGCAGTGGCTTTGTTGATGGCCATGGGAATGTCATAGACCTGGGAGATGCGCATCAGGGCCTTCACATCCGGGTCGTGGGGCTGGGCCGTCAGGGGATCCGAAAAGAACACCACGAAGTCGATGACGCCTTCCACGATCTTGGCCCCGATCTGCTGGTCGCCGCCCAGAGGGCCGCTGTTGTAAGCCTTGACCCGCAGGCCTGTCCTGTCGGCGATCATCCTGGCCGTGGTCCCGGTCCCGCAGAGATTGTGGTCTTTCAGGATCTCATAATTTTCCATACACCACTGGATCAGCTTGGGCTTCTCGTTGTCATGGGCGATCAGCGCGATATTCTTCTTTTCTCCGATGGTAAAGGTGATATAATCATTATTCATGTCTGTCTCCTTCTCTGTTCCCATACTCTCTGTATACAGCTCCACTTTATCATACTATCCCGGCCCTTTCAACGATAGATTTCCTATAGAGCGCCTGATGCCCGTCACAGCAAAAGGCCGGTGTGGATTCCCACACCGGCCGGTCTGTCCGGAAATCTTTACCGCTTTTTAACCTCCACAGGCACGCTGGCGCCCTCTGACAGCTCCACGCTGAGGGTCAGCTTTCCGCTGGTGCCGGCCGCCATGACGCCGGCAACCTCGCTGCCGATCTTCACATCGTACTCCGCGCCGTCCTCCAGCTCCAGAGTGATCTGCGCGTCCCTGTCTCCCTCTACCGCAAAGGACACTCCCGCGTCCCCGGCCCGGAAGCCCTCCACGGCCGTCCCAGGCACGGATTCATACACGAACATCCCATTCCTCTCCAGCTTCGTAATATCCCGGTAGGTCTTGACCTTATAGAGATCCCCGCCGTGCTCGAAGTCCTGAAGCTTGGACTTGGTCTCCAGCGTGTAATCTCCGAAACTAATGGTCCCATCCTGTTCTGTGCGTATCAATTCCTTAATCGCCGGCATATCTTGCCCTCCCAATTCTATCAATGGTATCTCAATTATAGTATAGAATCCGCCTTTTTTCCAGTTGTTTAAACATAAAATTTTCTATTGCGACACAGTCTGCGCCCCGGGCTCCCCGGTACAGAACAGGAGCCCTCCGTCGCCGGCCGTGACGGAAACGGTGTCTCCGCTCTTCACCGCGCCGTCCAGGATCTCTTCCGCCAGCTTATCCTCCACCTCGCTCTGGATGGTGCGCCGCAGGGGCCTGGCTCCGTATTTCTGGTCGTATCCCTTTTCGATGATAAAGGACTTCGCCTCATCGGAGAGCAGCAGCGTGATGCCCATCTGGCTTTCGGTCCTGCCGCAGAGGCTCTTCATCATGATGTCCACGATCTGTCCCATGTTTTCCTTGGTCAGCGCATGGAACACGATGGTCTCGTCGATGCGGTTCAAAAACTCCGGCTTGAAGATGCGCCGCACCTCCTCCATGACTCCTTCCTTCATATATTCATAATCTTCCTCAGGCGTGCTGGCGGCCCCGAAGCCCAGCTTCTTGGGCTCGATGATCCGGGAAGCGCCCGCGTTGGAGGTCATGATGAGGATGGTATTCTTAAAATCGATCTTCCGCCCCTGGGCGTCGGTGATATGGCCGTCGTCCAGCACCTGGAGCAGGATATTGAACACGTCGGGATGGGCCTTTTCGATCTCGTCGAAGAGGATCACCGAATAGGGATTGCGGCGCACCTTTTCGCTGAGCTGGCCGCCCTCCTCGTATCCCACATATCCGGGCGGGGAGCCGACGATCTTGGAGACGCTGTGCTTCTCCATGTATTCGGACATATCGACCCGTATCATGGCGTTTTCGCTGCCAAACATGGCCTCCGCCAGGGCCTTGGAGAGCTCGGTCTTGCCGACGCCTGTGGGCCCCAGGAACAGGAAGGAACCGATGGGACGCCTGGGATCCTTGAGTCCCACACGGCCGCGGCGGATGGCCTTGGCCACTGCCGTCACCGCTTCATCCTGTCCCACCACCCGCTCATGGAGGATGGACTCCAGGCGGCGCAGCCTCTCGGCCTCGCCCTCCGACAGCTTCTGGACCGGGATCTTGGTCCAGCCGGACACCACTTCCGCGATCTCATTTTCCGTGACATACAGCTTCTTGCTGCTCTTCTCCTTCTCCCACTTGGCCAGGAGCTTTTCCCTTCGCTCTTTTTTCTTCTCCTGCTTTTTCTTGATCTCCCCGGCCTTTTCATATGCCTCTGCCTGGATGGCGGATACCTTCTGATCTTCCAGCTTCGCGTATTCCTCATCCAGTTTCTTGATCTCCTCCGGCTCCACATAGGTGGTCAGACGCACCTTGGAGGAAGCCTCGTCGATCAAGTCGATGGCCTTGTCGGGAAGGAACCTGTCGTTGATATATCTGGCGGACAGCTTCACCGCCGCCTCGATGGCATCCTCGGTGATGGTCACCTGGTGATGCTCCTCATATTTGTTCTTGAGGCCCCGCAGGATGGCCGCGGCCTCCTCCTCAGAAGGCTCCTCCACCATGACCGGCTGGAATCTCCGCTCCAGAGCCGCATCCTTTTCAATGTATTTCCTGTACTCGTCGATGGTGGTGGCGCCGATCAGCTGGATCTCGCCTCTGGCTAAGGACGGCTTCAGGATATTGGAAGCGTCGATGGCGCCCTCGGCGCCTCCGGCGCCGATGATGGTATGGATCTCATCGATGAACAAGAGGACATTTCCGTCGGCCCGGACTTCCCGGAGCACATTCTTGATGCGCTCCTCGAATTCGCCCCTGTACTTGGACCCGGCTACCATCCCCGAAAGATCCAGGGTCACCAGCCGCTTATCCTTCACCGTATCCGGCACATTGCCCTCCACGATCTTGCCCGCCAGCCCCTCCGCGATGGCAGTCTTGCCGACGCCCGGCTCGCCGATGAGGCAGGGGTTGTTCTTGGTCCTGCGGCTCAGGATCTGGATGACCCGCTCGATCTCATGCTCCCTGCCGATGACGGGATCCAGCTTTCCCTCCCTGGCCAGGGCCGTCAGGTCCCTGCTGTAATTGTCCAGGGTGGGCGTGGAACTCTTCTCCTGTCCCTTTTTCCCATCCAGCTCGTCCTTGTACTGGCTGGTGTCCGCCCCCATGGAAGTCAGAAGATCCACATACATCTTCTGGATATTGACATTCATGGTGGTCAGAAGCCTGGTGGCAGAGCACTCACTGTCCTTCAGCATGGCGATCAGGATGTGCTCCGTGCCGATGAGCGGCGACTTGAACTGGACTGCCTCCCGGTAGCTGTTCTCCAGCGCCCTGGCCGCCCTGGGGGAATAGCCGCCCCCCTCCGCCACAGGAGAAGCCGGAGCAATCAGCTGCCGGATCAGGGCCATGACCCTCTCTTCATCCACTCCGTGGCTGTCCAGGACCTGGGCGGCCGCGCTGGTGCCCTCCCGGAGCAGTCCCAGAAGGATATGCTCTGTCCCCACATATCCCTGGCCCAGCATGCCGGCCATTCCCACCGCCAGCTTGAGAGCCGTCTCTGCTTTATTGGAAAACCGATTGTTGTACATAATATCCTCCTCTTAGTCAGGCCAGGTCCGGAAGTTTCTTCCGGATATAGGAAGCCCTGGCCTGCCTGATGTCTGATTTTTCTTCTTCCGGCGCCAGCTGTTTCATATTGGCCGGCTGGATCTCCATCATGAGCCCGTACAGATTCACGGGAGAGGAAAACTTCAAAAGTCCCTCCGTGACTCCCACCCGCACCTGGGAAAGGTACGTCATGGCCTCCTTGATGCTCAGCCGTCTGGCGTACTTCAACACGCCGTAGGATTTATAGATCTCATCCTCCATATCCAGGCGGTGGTTCCGCAGGGTCAGGGATTTGATCTTCCGCTCGCTGGAAGCCAGACGCTCCGCCATCTGCTGCACCAGCGCGATGATCTCCTCCTCGGTGACGCCCAGTGTCTTCTGATTGGAGATCTCATAGAGGGAGCCGTAATTTTCACTGCCCTCGCCGTAAAGTCCCCGCACCGCCACGCCGAACCGGCTCATCTCACTGACCAGCTTGCCGAACTGCTTCCCCACGGAGAGCATCGGCAGATGAAGGGTGACCGCCGCCCGCAGGCCCGTCCCCATATTGGTGGGATATGCGGTCAGATAGCCGTATTTTTCATGAAAAGCGTACTCAAACCGCTCGTTGATATAGTCGTCCAGCTTATCCGCTTCGTTCCAGAGCTCGCTCAGACTGGCCTTGTCAGAGATACACTGGAGACGGATATGGTCCTCCCCGTCCAGGGTAATGCTGACCCGCTCATCCTCCGAGAGCATCAGACTCTCCGGTCCCTTCTTCTCGGCGGCGGCTCCATTGAGCACCCTCCGCTCCCGGAGGGCTTCCCGCTCATCTTTATCCATGGAGGTCATGGGATAGAGGCGGAAGCTGCGGCCGTCGGCCTGACCGATGTCCTTCAGGCCGGTCTCCAGCTTCTCCACCAGCTCCCGGCCGTCGGCCTCCGGCAGCTTGACGGGAAAGGGATAGTGCTCCAGATTCCGCACCAGCCGGATCCGCCCCGCCGTAAAGACGTCATGGCCTCCCTCTGTCTCCTGATACCATTTAAGCATCTTCCTTCAACCTCTCCTTCAATTCCTTGATCTCATCCCGGTACCGGGCCGCCTGCTCGTACTCCTCCTCCTGGACCGCTTCCTTCAGCTTGGAGTCCAAAAGCCGGATGGTGGTCTCGATATCGTCCTTCCTCTCTCCGCCGGGAGCCTGCTGCTCTCCGCCGTGGCTGTAACGGGGATGCTTGCCCGTATGGGTATCGCTCCCCTGTATCTTCTTGATATTCTCACTCATCAAAAGATCGAATACCCGGTAACAGTCGGGGCAGCCAAACCTGCTGTCTTTGACAAAATCGCTGTACGCGGTATGGCAGGCCGGACAGACCACCTGCTCCAGGTCCATCTCCTCGCTCTCACCCTGCTCGGCGTCCAGTCCGAACAGATCCGACAAGAGCCGCCCGATGGGATAATCCGTATCAAACACGGCCGTATAATGGCCGAAATCCATCTCCCTGGCGCAGTGGCTGCACAGATTGTGCTCCGTCTTGACTCCTCCCACCACTTCTGTATATCGGATATTCGCTTCCCGAATCTTGCATTTTTCACATAACATGATCTATCCTCCCAGATTTTCAATCCGCCTCTCCATCCGGACACCCGAACTGATCCATTATGGTATCGATCAGGTCATGGATCTCGCTGCGGCTGATATTTTTGCACACGGCTTTGGCCAGCAGCACCTGCAGCTCCGACATCAGCTCTTCCAACGCCTGCATCTTATCCAGGTCCACAGCCACCACCGCGCCTTTTCGCCGGTCCAGCTTGACAAACCCCTCCTGCTTCAGGACTGCATACGCCTTATTTACTGTATGCATATTGATGCCTATGGTGTCCGCCAGACTCCTCACCGACGGGAGCACGTCCCCCTCCCGGATGGCATCTGTGGCGATCCCGATGATGATCTGATTCCGAAGCTGGATATATAAAGCTTCATCACTGTTAAAATCAATATTCACTATCATATTCCCACCGGCTTCTTTCGTTATATTTGTTATACCAATAGTAGCACAACGTCATAAAAAATGCAAGCTTCAAAAAAAGGAAGGGCCGCAGCGCGCGGCCCTTCCCTATCCTGCCAGCTCTTCTCTTCAATTGTCCAGCAGGGATTTGTAAAATTCGCAGTAGTCCTTCCGCTGCTCCTCCATGAAGGCGATGGCGTCGCGGGGATGGCAGTTGAGCTGTCCGGTGAACATATACGGAAGCTCATACCCCCACCTGACCTTCTCCCGCAGAGGAAGCATATATTTCTCGATGAATACCAGGAGGCTGTAGAGATTGTACTTGGGATTTTTCAAAAAGCCCAGCAAAAGCTCCATGGGGCAGTTCCCGGCCCCTCTTCCCATGCCCTGGACCGTGGCGTCCAGATAGGACACGCCTCTGGAAAGCGTATCGATGGTATTGGCAAAGGCCAGACTCTGGTTGTTATGTCCGTGGAAGCCCACTTTCTTTCCGGCCTTTTCCGCAAAGGAGAGATAGAGCTCCGCCAGCTCCGAAGCGCTCTCCGGATACATGGAACCAAACGTATCCGACAGATAGATCACATCCACCGGAGTATCCGTCAGCATCCCAAGAGCTTCCTCCACCTGGTTCATACTGGCCTGGGAAACCCCCATGATGTTGCAGCAGGTCTCATATCCCAGATCATGGAGATACTCCACCATCTCGATGGCCGCCGGCATCTGATGGATGTAGCAGGCCACCCGCACCATATCGATGACGCTCTCCTCCTTGGGAAGGAAATCCGCCCGGAAATCGCAGCGCCCCACGTCGGCCATGACGGAGATCTTCATATCCGAGATATTGTCTCCCACGATGGCCCGGATGTCCTCTTCCTTACAGAATTTCCACTTGCCGTAGTCCTTCTCGCTGAACATGCTCCTGCTGGCCTTATAGCCGAATTCCATATAATCTACGCCGCTCCTGATATTGGTCTTATAGAGCTCCGTGACAAACTCATCTGTAAAATCAAAATTATTGCACAATCCGCCGTCCCGGATGGTGGCATCCAGCACCTTTACATCATCCCGGACTCCCATCAAATTCCCTTTTCGTGATGTCATCGTTCCATCTCCTGTCCGTTTTACTTTAACACTTTAAAGCATATTAGTGACAGGATTATCATAACACCATAAGCCGGAAATGTCAAACCCTAATTTGCAGAGGCTGCCCGCGCTCCGCGCAGACAGCCTCTTAAAGTCATTTATCACAGATCCAGGATCTCAAAGTCATCTCCGCCGTTCTCCTGCTTTTTGTCCTCCGAAGGCTTCAGGACTTTATGGCGGCTCCGACCTCTGCCGGAAACGTCTTTTTTCTCTCCGCTTCCCTGGCTTCCAGTCTTTTTCAGCTCCCGGACAGGGTTCACGGGAGCCTCCGACGGCTGGGACGCCGTCCCGCGTCCTGCCTTCTCCGCCGCCCTGTTTACGATGCTGTCCGCGCCTTCCGGCTTCCCGCTGCGCACGGAATCCGACAGCAGGGCGTCCAGCAGGTCAAAGTCGGAGTCCAGGTCGTCTGCCTCTGCCGGCTCTTCCCGGACAGGCCCTTCCTCAGGCTCCCCGATCTCTTCCAGATCGTCCTCGTCAAGCTGGGGGATCTCCTGATCCAGATCCAGGAACTCAAGATCTTCCACGTCCTCAAAGAGCTCCTCCGGCTCTGTTTCAGGCGGCAGTCCGCCGTCCGGCTCCATCCGGTCTTCCTCTTCGGGGACTTCCGGTCCCTCATCCAGGACCGGATCCTCCGGGAACGCATCCTCTCCGTCCAGATCCAGATCCTCAAAAGGCTCCACCTCATCATCCAGATCGAAGACTTCTTCCTCTTCCAAAGGCTCCGGCTCCCTGGGGATCGTCCTCACAGATCCAGGCCGGATGGCCCTGGAAGCCGGTTCGGACACATGGGCATATCCGTCCTCATGATCCTCGTCGTAGTCATCCTCCTCATAGCGGCGGGCCCGTTCCCGCTCGCGGGAAACAGGATCTTCCTCCATCTCCGCGGCATACCGCTCCTGGCTGTGCCGGTTCCTGGTCATGGAAGCCGTCAGCGCGATCAGAAGGATGACGCACAGGACCGCCAGGCCGATGATGATCCAGAGCCTCTGGCGCAGCGCGCTCTGGTAGCTCTCCTGACTGCTCCGGAGCTGGCTCTGGTAAATGGCGCTCTCATCCCCCATGGAAAGGAGGCCGGCCGGAGCCGTGATCACAGTCCCCTCCTCCTGGTCATAGATAAAGAAAGAAGTATTGCCATCCTGGTCAGAGCCGTAAAGCAGATAGAAACCATCCGCCTCATAGGCGGAAGGGAAGGTCCACCCCTTCACCGTCTGGTCCCCGATGGCCACATCCACAGCCGTAAAACCGGAAGGCACCAGGCCCTCATTGGGTTCCGACAGCGTATAAGTCCTGCCCGCGGAAGTCACCGTGCCGGAAGAGGCCGCCGTCCCGCTTCCGCCGCCGGAAATCCCGGGAGCGATCAGGGGATCCGACGGAAGCTCGTCCCCTCCCTGGGACTCCGCCGGCGTCTCCGTCTGTGTTTCTCCGGAAGTCTCCTCCGCCTGACTCCCGGTCCCGTCTCCGCCCGCGGCTCTGTTGACCGTGATGGTGTAGCGGGCGGTGGTGACGCCGTCGGCCGCCGTCACATTGACGATGACGGTATTGGTCCCCGCCTGGAGGCTGTCGTTTCCGGCGATCACCATCCTGGCGCCGCTGTCCACCGTGCTGGCATTGACCAGGAGCTTGTCACAGTCGGCCTCCACCTCCACCGAATACTCGTAGACATCGGAAGAAAATTCCGGCTCCAGCGTCCCCGGCGAGATCTCCAGACTGGCCAGACGGGCATCTCCGGTGCCTCCGGAAGCCATCGCCGCTCCCGAAAACGCCAGGACCATCATACAGCACATAAGTAAGACAGAAAGAAACCGTTTTGTATATTTATTCATAATATCTCCTTGATCTTCTTGTTTACCCATTATCCTTTTTTATTATAGCCATTGGCTGTCTTCATTGTCAACCGGCCTGAAAAAAGATAAAAAAAGATTAAGATTTTCTTTCAGACCGCATGAGCGGCAAAAATGAACGAGACGCCGGAGGAGCCCCCGGCGTCTGTCTGTATGCTCTGCTGTCTTACTGGTACAAGGGATATTTGTCCGTCAGTTCTTTTACCATGGCGCGTGCCTTCTCGGTATTGGCCGCGTCCTTGGTGATCACCAGGCGGATGGCCTCCGCCACCGCCGCCATGTCCTCTTCGGTGAGGCCCCTGCTGGTCACTGCCTGGGCGCCCAGACGGATGCCGCTGGTGACGAAGGGCTTCTCCGGATCATTGGGGATCGCGTTTTTGTTGCAGGTGATGTTGGCCGCATCCAGAAGCTTTTCCGCCTCCTTGCCGGTGACTCCCACAGGCCGCAGATCCACCAGCATCAGGTGGTTGTCGGTGCCGCCGGATACGATGTCGAAGCCTCTCGCCATCAGTTCCCTGGCAAGCCTTGCGGCGCTCCTCTTGGTCTGGGCCATATACTCCTTAAAGCCGGGCTCCAGAGCCTCCTTGAAGCAGACTGCCTTGGCGGCGATCACATGCATGAGAGGACCGCCCTGGATCCCGGGGAACACCGCCTTGTTGAAGTGGAACTTCTCCTCCATCTCATTGCTGGAAAGGATCATGCCGCCTCTGGGTCCCCTTAACGTCTTGTGGGTGGTGGTGGTCGTCACATGGGCATAAGGGATGGGGCTCATATGGAGGCCCGCCGCCACCAGTCCGGCGATATGGGCCATATCCACCATCAGATAAGCTCCCGCCTCATCGGCGATCTCCCGGAACCGCTTGAAATCGATCTCCCTGGCATAGGCGCTGGCTCCCGCCACGATCAGCTTCGGATGATGCTCCAGGGCCAGCTTTCTCACCTGGTCGTAGTCGATATATCCGTCGTCCGTCACTCCGTAGGGAACGATGTGGAAATAGGCGCCGGACATATTCACCGGGCTCCCGTGGGTCAGATGACCGCCATGGGCCAGGTTCATGCCCATCACCGTATCTCCCGGCTTCAGCATGGCGAAGAACACCGCCATATTGGCCTGGGCTCCGGAGTGGGGCTGCACATTGACGTACTCGCAGCCGAAGAGCTTCTTCGCCCGCTCCCTGGCCAGGTCTTCCACCACATCCACGTATTCGCAGCCGCCGTAATAGCGCTTGCCCGGATATCCCTCCGCGTATTTGTTGGTCAGGACGCTGCCCATGGCGGACATGACAGCCTTGCTGACCAGATTCTCAGAAGCGATCAGCTCCAGATGGCTCCTCTGGCGTCCCAGCTCATCTTCTATGGCCTTCGCCACTTCAGGGTCATAAGAAACTACTTCGTCAAATGAATACATCTCTTTTCCTCCTGTATATCGTATATTAGTTTTCTCCCAGATCGATCTTGATATGCACGTCCCGCAGCTGGTTCTCTCCCACTTCGGAAGGCGCGCCCATCATGATGTCCTGGGCATTCTTGTTCATAGGGAAGGGAATGACCTCGCGGATGCTGTCCTCTCCGGCCAGCAGCATCACCATCCGGTCCACACCGGGAGCGATGCCCGCATGGGGCGGAGCTCCGTAGCAAAACGCGTTGTACATGGCCGGGAACTTGGCCTTCACATCCTCTTCGCCGAGCCCCACCATCTGGAACGCCTTTATCATGATCTCCGGATCATGGTTCCGGACGGCTCCGGAAGACAGCTCGATGCCGTTGCACACCAGGTCATACTGGTACGCGTATATATCCAGAGGATCCTTCTCCTCCAGGGCCTTCATGCCTCCCTGGGGCATGGAGAAGGGATTGTGGCAGAATTCCAGCTCTCCGGATTCCTCCCCGATCTCGTACATGGGGAAATCCACGATCCAGCAGAATTCATAGCACTCCTTGTCCATATACCGCTCCGCGTAGGAAGCCACGATCTTCCTGGCGGCTCCCGCCGTCTTCTGGGCCTCCGCCCTGGTCCCCGCCGCCAGGAGCACCAGCTCGCCGCCGGAAAGCCCCAGGGCAGAAGTCACCGCGTCTTTTCTGTCTGCCAGGAATTTGGAGATCCCTCCCGTGAAGGAACCGTCCCCGCCCACCTTGAACCAGTAGGCTTTCCTTCCTGTCTGCACCTCCGTATCGGCGCAGATCTTGTCGATCACCTTGCGGCTCTCCGTAAAGCCGGGGCAAACCACGGCCTTGACCACGGCTCCCGCAAAAGGCTCAAACCCGCAGTCCGCCAGCGCCTCCGTCGCCTCCGCAAGCTCCAGTTTGATGCGCAGGTCCGGCTTGTCGGTCCCGTAACGCTCCATGGAATCCCGGAAGGAGATCCTGGTAAAGGGCGCTTCCGAAGCCCGGTCATAGAGGCCGTACTCTTCAAAGACAGGCGGCAGCACCTTTTCGATCACCGCGAACACATCCTCCTGGGAGGCAAAGGCCATCTCCATATCCAGCTGATAGAACTCGCCGGGGGAACGGTCGGCCCTGGCGTCCTCGTCCCGGAAGCAGGGCGCGATCTGGAAATACCGGTCAAAGCCGGAAGCCATCAGGAGCTGCTTGAACTGCTGAGGTGCCTGGGGAAGGGCATAGAACTTCCCAGGATGGTTCCTGGAGGGCACCAGATAATCCCTGGCCCCCTCAGGGGAAGAGCAGGTGAGGATGGGAGTCGTGATCTCATAGAAATCCAGCTCCATCATCCTGCGGCGCAGCTCCGCCACCACCCTGGAACGCATGATGATCCTGTCCTTGACGGCAGGATTGCGCAGATCCAGATACCGGTATTTCAGCCTGGCGTTCTCATCGGCCTCCTTGGAACGGGAGATCTCAAAGGGCAGGGCGTTGTAATAGCACTTGCCCAGCACCTGGATCTCCTGGGGCACCACCTCGATCTCCCCGGTGGGAAGCTCCTTATTCTTGCTGGAGCGCTCCCGCACCACGCCGGTGACTGACAGGGTGGACTCCCGGTTGACGCCGGAGAGTTTCTCCATCATCTCTTCCGATTCAATGACGATCTGGGTCTCTCCGTAAAAATCCCGGAGCACCAGGAACCCCAGATTCTTGCTGACCCTTCTCATATTCTCATACCAGCCTGCCAGGGTCACGGTCTGGCCTGCATGCTCCAACCTCAGTTCATTACAGGTATGGGTCCTTGACTGAAACATCTCTCTACCACCTTTCAGTGCTTTTCCTTGAAAAATTCCACGATCTCTCCGTAGCCCTCTTTCTGGAGCTGCTCTTTCTGGAACTTTTTATTCTTATTCATATGGGCCACCAGCACCTGGGCGCCGGACTGCCGCTCTTTCCCGGCCCTCTCCAGGACCTTCACCATCTCCTCCGCCGGCATCCCCTTTTCCATCAGGAACGCCTTCTTCACCGGCTGCTTGGGGATCTGGAAGCCCTTCTCCATCAGGATGGTGATGATCCGCTCAAACCCAATGGAAAATCCGCATGCCGGAGTGTTCATCCCGGTGAACCGGCCGATCATCTCATCGTACCGGCCGCCTCCGGCCACGGAGCCGCCCAGCTCCTCCATCTTGATCTCAAAGATGGAGCCTGTGTAGTAGGACATCCCACGCACCAGGGTCGGATCGAACACCAGGGAAAACTCACAGGACGCCGCCGCCCTCACACTGTCCAGGATGGTCCTCATGCCGGGGATCACACCGCCGTCAATGACGCCGGAAAGCTTCTCCTCCAACAGGGAAAGGCCGTCCTGCCCCTGCTCCAGCGCCGCGAAGAGCTCCATATACCGCTCCACGGACTCTCCGGAAAAGCCGCTCTCCAGAAGCTCCGAGCAGACGCCGTCCCGTCCGATCTTGTCCATCTTGTCCAGGATGATGAACACTTTATCATAATCCGCCTCGGGGAAACCGCTGTAGGCGGCCATGGCCTTCAGCACCCGCCTGTCGTTGAAGCAGACCTTGAAGCCGGAAAAGCCCAGCTTCCCCAACAGCGTCGTGGTGGCGGACATCAGCTCGATCTCCGCCAGACAGGTGGGGTCGCCCAGGATGTCGATGTCGCACTGCATGAACTGGCGGAACCTTCCCCTCTGGGGCCTGTCCGCCCGCCAGACATTGCCCATCTGGAGGGCCTTGAAGGGGGACGGCAGGCTTGCCGAATTATTGGCGTAATATCTGGACAGGGGCACCGTCAGGTCATAGCGCATCCCGCAGTCCACCACGTCGGCCTCCGTCTGGGCCTCCGGGATATGGAGCTTCTCCCCTCTCTTCAGCACCTTGAAGATCAGCTTCTCATTCTCGCCGCCCTGCTTGCTGGAAAGATTTCCGATATTTTCCATGCAGGGGGTCTCGATATGGGAAAAACCGAAGCTTTTATAAGTCTCCTGGATGAGACCGATCACATAATCCCGCACCTGCATCTCGGCAGGCAGGATATCCTTCATGCCGGTCACCGGCTTTTTCGTCATTGCCATATTGCTTTCCCTCTTTCTAAGCCCGGATACACGGGCACATTACTTGTCTATCATACACGAACAACTGTCTGTTTTCAAGCTGAATTTACAGCTTCTCAAAAAGCCGCTTCTTCCGGCCGATCATTTCTTCGATCCTGGCTAGATAGAGATCGATGTCCTTCACATTGTCGCACCGCTCGATCCGCCCGTCGGGAAACACCGCCTTGGTGGTGGAGCCGGCTCCCAGAGCTGCGATGGTCTGCTTCTCTTCCATGATGAGGATGTTGTAGACTCCCGCCTTTCCCGGCGCCGCGTATCCCACGTTCTCAAAATTTCCGGCCATGTTCTTCTGGCGGTAGAGATAGTAGGGCAGAAGCCCCAGGCGCCGGCAGTAGCTCGCCGTCAGGTCCATCATCTCCGCCGTATTCTCAAACCGCAGATGGGCATACTGCTCCTTCATGGTGTTCAGCCTGGCCGCCCGCTTGATGGCCAGGGAATGGACGGTGATGCTGTCGGGAGCCATGGCTGAAAGCTTTTCCATGGTATCCCGGACGTCCTCCGCCGTTTCCTCCGGCAGTCCCATGATGATGTCCATGTTGATATTGTCCATCCCGGCATCCCTGGCCATCCGGAACGCCTCCCGGATCTGCTCCGGGCTGTGGCGGCGGCCGATGAGCTTCAAAGTCTCCGCCTTCATGGTCTGGGGATTGATGGAGATCCTGGTGACCGGATGCTTCTTCAAGACCGCCAGCTTCTCCGGCGTGAGGCTGTCCGGCCGGCCGGCTTCCACGGTCCACTCCTTCACATAGGAAAGATCGAAGCTCTCCTCCACCTTGGACAGCAGCCGCTCCAGATGGCGGGGCTCCAGGGTCGTGGGCGTCCCGCCGCCGATGTAGATGGAATCCAGCTGCCTGCCGGAAAATGCCTCTCTCGTGTAGTCGATCTCCCGGAAGAGGGCATCCAGATACTCGTCCATCCTGGGAGCCCATTTGGCCACCGGGTAGGAGGTAAAGGAACAGTAGAGGCAGGTGGTGGGACAGAAGGGGATCCCGATGTACAGACTGTAGCCGTTCCTGTAGTCAATATCCCGCAGGAGCTCCCGTTCCCGCCCGGCGATCTCTATGCTCAGGCGGATCTTTTCGGGAGAAGCCAGATACGTCTCTTCCATATAAGAAGCGATCTCCTGCTCCCCCGCTCCCTGCTCCAGCATGGCCATGGGGATCTTGGTGGGCCGGATTCCCGTCAAGGTCCCCCAGGGCAGTTCCTTTCCCGTATCTTCAGAAAGAAGCCGGTAGACCAGCCGCTTTAAGACGGACTTTTCCCCGCTCCGGTCCTCCGGATCCACCGGAGCTTCTCCCTCCAGGGGCGCCTCCCCGTTTCCCCGGTACAGGCGGACTCTGGCCAGTCCTTCCGGATACTCCGCCAGCAGGGCTCTGTCCCCTTCTTCCAGGGCCGGAAGCTCCCGCGGCCTCCCGGCCTCCGACTGGATCGGTTCTCCCGGATAAAAAGAAGTCAAAAGCCCCCGTATATCATATTCAAAATTTTCTTCTCCAAAATACAGATAGATCATACTTCCCCCTCGATGCGGATCTGACAGGTTCTCATGGCCTCCAGAGCCAGTCTGTGGCTCTCCTTCGTGACTCCGGCGCAGGCCCGCGCATCCACCGTGATCTTTGCCTCCGGCAAAAACGCCTTGGCGATCATGGCGTTGGAGATCACGCAGATGTCGGTGCACACCCCGATGAACGCGATCTCCTCCACTTTCTCCTCCCGGTCCGCCGCCGCCAAAAGCTCTCCCAGCTTTCGGGAGCCGAAGGTCTCCTTGTCAATGGGCTCCTCCCTGCAATAGGGCAAAAGCTCCGGACAGATCTGCCACCCGTCCGTACCCAGGATGCAGTGGGGGACCGGAAGATTCTTCCCTTCCTGGGTATCCAGATAGTCCTCTCCATGGGTATCCCTGGTAAACAGGACCCGTCCCGGAAACTCCCGCGCCCGCTTTACGGCCGCCGGCACTATGGCCCTGGCCTCCGGCGTCCCCAAAGCTCCTGTGATGAAATCATTCTGCATATCCACTACCACTAAGATCTTCTGCATATATCCTCCTTAAAAAGACTGCGCGGAAAAGGCGCAGTCTCTGTATGTCTCCATATCCCTTCCTATGCCAGCGGATTGTACTGTTTTTCCGCGCGGATGTCGGTGCTCTCTCCATGTCCCGGATAGACAATGGTCTCCTCCGGCAGGCACAAGAGCTTTTCCCGGACAGAGCGGGCCATATCCGCCATGGAGGATGTGGGGAAATCCACACGCCCGTAGGAGCCCGCGAATAAGGTATCTCCGGAAAACAGCACGCCGTCCTCCTTCAGATAATAGCAGACGCCGCCGGCAGTGTGACCGGGAGTCGCGATGACCTGGACGGAAAAACCGGCCAGGGACAGGATCTGTCCGTCTGTCAGATAGCGGTCCGCTTCCAGCGTCACCGGCCTGCTCCAGACGGCCGACAGATTGTACGAAGGATTTCCCAAAAGTTCCCGCTCCGCCAGGCCCGCGCAGATCTCTATGGAAAATTCCCGGCGCAGCGCGTCTGCCGCCAGCATATGGTCAAAATGGCCGTGGGTCAGGAGAATGGCCGCCGGCTTCCTCCCGTTTCCCAGGCACCAGGCCTTTATGGCCTCCCAGTCGTCGGCCGGATCCACGATCAGCGTCTCGCCCGTCTCTGTGTTCTCCGCAAAATAGCAGTTAGTCTCCAGCATCCCCAGCACTGCCCGCCGGATCCGAAGCTTTCCCATCAGCCTGCCGTCCTTTCTATATCAATGATCCCCTCTATCTGGCGCAGCCGCTCCACCAGCCTCCGCAGCTCCTCCACTCCATGGATGTCAAAACTCATGGTGACTGTGGCGAGGCCCTGCTTGCTGGTGCGCACCATCATGGAAGTGATGTCGATCTGGCGCTCCGTGAAGATCTTGGAAATATCCACAGCCATGCCGATGCGATTGTGGGCGTAGATCTTGATCTCTGTGGAGTAGGTCTCCTCCCGCTTCTGTCCCTCCGGCATCTGCCACTCGGCGTCGATGAGCCGATTCCGCTCTTCCTCCGGCAGGTTGATGATATTGATGCAGTCGGTCCTGTGGATGGAAATGCCGCGGCCCCTGGTGACGAAGCCGACGATCTCATCTCCCGGCACCGGACTGCAGCACCTGGAAAACCGCACGGCCAGATCATGGACGCCGCGCACCACGATGCCGCTGCGTCCCTTGTCCGGAGCCTTCTTCGTCTTGGAAGCGGCGTCGTCCAGCACCTTTTCGTCGGTCAGGACCGTCTCCGGATTCTTTTTCTTATAGATCTCCAGCAGCTTGTTGATGACCTGGCCTTCCTTGAGGCCGCCGTGGCCGATGGCCGCCAGCACCGCGTTCCACTCCTGGAACCCGTACTTGGCCATCACCTTTTCCTCGTACTCCGGCTTCCCGATGTCGGCAAAGCTGATGCCCTTGGTCTTGCAGTAGCGCTCGATCATCTCCTTGCCGCGGATGATGTTCTCTTCCTTATTCTGAGTCTTGAACCACTGGTTGATCTTGTTCTTCGCCTGGGCGCTCCGCACAGACTTGAGCCAGTCCCGGCTGGGTCCCTTGGAATTCTGAGAGGTGATGATCTCCACCCGGTCCCCGTTCTGGATCACATAATCGATGGGCACCAGCTTGTCGTTGACCCTGGCTCCCACCATCTTATTGCCTACGGCGCTGTGGATGCTGTAGGCGAAGTCCACCGTGGTGGATCCGCTGGGCAGGTTCTTCACATCCCCTTCCGGCGTAAAGCAGTAGACGCTTTCGGAAAAAATATCCAGGTCCGTCTTCAGGGAATGGAGGAATTCCTTGTTGTCGGACATATCCCGCTGCCACTCCAGGATCTGGCGGAGCCAGCTTAGCTTCTCCTCTTCCTTCTGGGCGATGCTGCGTCCGTCCTGCCCCTCCTTGTATTTCCAGTGGGCCGCGATGCCGTACTCCGCGGTCCTGTGCATATCATATGTGCGGATCTGGATCTCAAAAGGCTGCCCGGTGCTGCTGATGAGGGTCGTATGGAGAGACTGGTACATATTGGCCTTTGGCATGGCGATATAATCCTTGAACCGGCCCGGAATGGGCTTATACATCTCGTGGATCACGCCCAGGGCCGCGTAGCAGTCCTTCACCGTCTCCACCAGGATCCTCACCGCGAATATATCGTAGATCTGGTCCAGGGTCTTATGCTGGTTGATCATCTTCTTATAGATGCTGAACAGATGCTTGACCCGTCCGTCCACCCGCGCTTCAATGCCGGCGGACTTCATATGGTCCTTCACCTCGTCCATGATATTCTGGAGAAACTCCTCCCGGTTGGCCCTCCTCTGGGAGATCTTCTCCTTCAGATCCCTGTAGACCTCCGGCTGCAGATACTTTAAGGACAGATCGTCCAGTTCGATCTTGATCTTGGAAATACCCAGCCTGTCGGCGATGGGCGCGTAGATCTCCATGGTCTCCCTGGCCTTTTCCTTCTGCTTCTCCGGCTTCATATACTGGAGCGTCCTCATATTATGGAGCCGGTCCGCCAGCTTGATCAGGATGACCCGGATGTCCTTGGCCATGGCTAAGAACATCTTCCGCAGGTTTTCCGCCTGGATCTCCACCTTATCCGCGGACCAGGAGAGCTGGGTCAGCTTGGTGACGCCGTCTACCAGGAGGGCCACCTCTTCGCCGAAGGTCTGCTTCATCTCGTCCATGGTCATCACGGTATCTTCCACCACATCGTGGAGGATGCCCGCGATGATGGATTCCTTATCCAGCTCCAGCTGGGCCAGGATGATGGCCACGCTGAGGGGATGGACGATGTAAGGCTCCCCGGATTTGCGCAGCTGGCCCTCATGGGCCGCGTGGGCGATCTCATAAGCCTTCCTCACCATGGTCAGATCATCCGAAGGATGATATTTCTTGATGGAGTCGATCAAGATCTCAAAAAGCTCTTCCGGGGTCGTGGCCGTCACCTTGGTATCGCCTCCGGCCATGACCATCTTCCCGCCATGGATGCCGTCGCCGGCAGGGATCACCTCCTCCACCGGTTTCAGGGCGCCGTCGTCCAAGGGCAGCATCCCGGCTTCCCCCCTCAAAGTCTTTTCTTCTTTTCTGTCGGATTCATGCATCTGTCTCACCGCCTTCGGGGATCTTTATCTTTATTGGGAGAGCATCTTGCTGATGGCATACTCCTCTTCGTCAATGTCTTTCTGCATGGCCAGAGCCTCGTACAGATCGTAGTCCACGAAGCTGCCGCCCCGCCAGCCTACCACCCGGTTGCTCTGGCCCGCCGCCAGAAGCTCCACGGCCTTGGCCCCCATGATGGAGGCGTAGACCCTGTCCTTACAGGTGGGCATGCCGCCCCGCTGCATATACCCCAGGATCGAAGCCCTGGTCTCGATGCCGGTGGCCGCCTCGATGCGCTTGGCCATGCTGGTGGAATGGCCGATGCCCTCGGCATTTATGATGATATGATGTTTCTTGCCCCTCTTCCTGTGCTCGATGATATGGTTGATGATGGTCTGCTCATTGCTGTCATACCGCTCCGGGAGCAGGATATCCTCGGCGCCGTTGGCAATGCCGCACCAGAGGGCGATATATCCGGCGTTTCGTCCCATGACCTCGATGATGCTGCACCGCTCATGGGATGTGGAGGTGTCCCGGATCTTGTCGATGGCCTCCATGGCCGTATTGACCGCCGTGTCAAAGCCGATGGTGTAATCGGTGCAGGCGATGTCCAGGTCGATGGTACCGGGAAGACCGATGGTATTGATCCCATGCTCCGCCAGCTTCCCCGCTCCCCGGTAGGAGCCGTCGCCGCCGATGACCACCAGGCCCTCTATGCCGTGCTTCTTACAGATCTCGGCCCCCAGCTTCTGGCCCTCCTCGGTGCGGAACTCCTCACAGCGGGCCGTGTAGAGGATCGTGCCGCCTCTCTGGATGATGTCCGACACGCTCCTGGCATTCATGTCGATGATCTCCTCATTGAGAAGGCCCGCATAGCCTCTCTGGATCCCCTTGACCTGCATGCCCCTCGCGATGGCGGTCCTCACCACCGCGCGGATCGCCGCGTTCATGCCCGGCGCGTCTCCGCCGCTGGTCAGCACCCCGATTGTATTGATCTTATTTGCCATATCGTTCTCCTCCAAGCCGCCGCCTTACAGTCTTGTCAAAATAGAATTACTTCTAATTATATTTGATTCTCTTTCTGTTTTCAATAGGCTTTTCTACAACTTTTACGTTCTCTTTCCCATATCTTGAGGAAAGCTTTTCCAAAAGCTCCCCGTCGGCCCGGACCGTGTGGCCGAAGCCCAGGAGTTTCTGCTGCCGTTCCTTCCGGAGGAAGATCCCCACCTGGTCGTTCCCGTCGCTGGAAGAGAGAATCTCCATCAGCTCTCCTTCTCCGGCCAGCCAGGCGGCCTTGTCGGGAAACTGCAGCCACAGGACGGACGGCACTCTGTCAAAGGGAATGATCTGCTCGCAGATCAGCTTGCCCTTGGTCTCGTCGCCCAGGGAGACTCGCCCCCGGACAAAGACCCTGGCGTCCTCCGTCAGGAGCGCCTTGTTCGCCTCGTAATCCCTAGGGAAGATCAGGACCTCCACGCTGCCGTCCATATCCTCCACGGTGATAAAGGCCATGAGCTGGTTGGTCTTTGTAGTCTTGACGGTTTTTCCGGCTATCATACCTCCGATGGTCACGATCTGGCCGTCGGTGACGCCGGATTCCCCGGTCTCATCGTCCACATTGAAATCCGTGGTCCTGGCGGTGACGTTCCGCTCCCACTTCTGCCTGTACTTTTCCAGGGGATGGCCGCTGATATAGATGCCCAGCACCTCTTTTTCGTAGGCCAGAAGCTCCTCCTTCTCATACTCGCCCACATCCTGGAACTGGACCTCTCCGGCTTTCCGGTCTTCCTCGCCCATGAAATCGAAGAGGCTGATCTGTCCGGCAATATCCAGTTTCTTCTCCCGGTTTTTCTGCTCCACCAGCTCCATGGAAGCCAGCATCTTCTGCTTCCTGGTGCCGGGCAGCCCGTCCATGGCTCCGGACTTGATGAAGCTCTCCAGGCTCCTTCTGTTGATCTCCTTGCTGGTGAGGCGGTAGATAAAGTCCTTCAGGCTGGTGTAGGGCCCGTTTTCCTCCCGTTCCCGGACGATCTCGTCGATGACGTTCCTTCCGATGCTCTTGATGGCCGAAAGGCCGTACCGGATGCCGCCGCCGGAAACAGAAAAGTCCGCGTTCCCCTCGTTGATGTCGGGAGGCAGCAGAGGGATCCCCATGCTCCTGCACACGGCGATGTATTCGGAGACCTTGGCGGAATTGTCGATGACGGAGGTCATCAGAGCCGCCATGAATTCCACGGGATAATAATATTTCAGATACGCCGTCTCATAGGCCACCACCGCATAGGCCGCCGCGTGGGATTTGTTGAAGGCGTATTTGGCAAAGTCGATCATCTCGTCGTAGATCTGGTTGGCCGTTTTCTCGTCTATGCCGTTGGCAATGCAGCCTTTCACGCCCTCTTCCTCATTGCCGTAGACAAAGTTCTGCCGTTCCTTCTCCATGACCGACGCCTTTTTCTTGGACATGGCCCGGCGCACCAGGTCGCTCCTGCCCAGGGTATATCCGCCCAGATCCCGGACGATCTGCATGACCTGTTCCTGATACACGATGCAGCCGTAGGTGGGCTTCAGGATCGGTTCCAGCTGAGGGCAGTGGTATGTGATCTCCTCCGGATGGTTCTTTCCCCGGATATACTGGGGGATGAAGTCCATGGGACCTGGACGGTACAGGGAGATCCCGGCGATGACATCCTCCAGGCTGTGGGGCTGCAGCTCCTTCATGAAGCTCTTCATCCCGGAGCTTTCCAGCTGGAACACGCCCTCGCACCGGCCTGTGGAGATGGAGTCATAGACCGCCTTATCCTCAAAATCGATGTGGTCGATGTCGATCTTGATCCCGCGCCCCTTCCCGATCAGCTTCACCGCGTTCTGGATCACCGTCAAGGTGCGGAGCCCCAGGAAGTCCATCTTGAGGAGCCCCAGCTCCTCCAGGGTCGTCATGGTGAACTGGGTGGTGATGGAACCGTCTGCCGCCCTGGACAGAGGGACGTATTCCTCCACCGGCTTCTGGCTGATGACCACTCCGGCGGCGTGCATGGAGGTATGCCTGGGGAGGCCCTCCAATCTCTTGGACATATTGATGAGATACTTCACCTGGTCGCTGCTCCTGTAGGCCTCCGCCAGATCCGGAGTCTTCAGGGCATCGTCGATGGTGATGTTCAGCTCCTTGGGCACCATCTTGGCGATCTGGTCGCAGAGGGCATAGGGCATATCCAGCACACGGCCCACATCCCGGATCACACCTCTGGCCGCCAGCGTACCGAAGGTGACGATCTGGACCACCCGGTCCTTTCCGTACTTCTCCGTCACATAGTCGATGACCTCCTGGCGCCGCTCAAAGCAGAAGTCCACGTCTATATCCGGCATGGACACCCGCTCCGGGTTCAAGAACCGCTCAAAGAGCAGATTGTACCGCATGGGATCGATGTTGGTGATGCCCAACGTATAGGCCACCACGCTGCCGGCGGCGGAACCTCTCCCGGGCCCCACCATGATGTCATGATCCCTGGCATAACGGATAAAATCCCAGACGATCAGGAAATAATCCACATATCCCATGGTCCTTATGACGTCCAGCTCATAGTCCAGCCGCGCGCTCATGGTGCCGTCGTCGTTGGGATACCGCCTCTCAAGGCCCTCCCGGCACAGCCGGTTTAAATATTCCCAGGAGCTCTTCCCGTCCGGCACGTCGAATTTGGGAAGCTTGGTGACGCCGAACTCGATCTCCACATTGCACCGCTCGGCGATCCTGTGGGTATTCTCAATGGCCTCCGGCGCATAGGGGAAGAGCCTCGCCATCTCTTCCTCCGACTTGCAGTAGTACTGGCCCCCCTCATACCGCATCCGGTTTTCATCGCTGACCTTCTTGCCGGTCTGGATGCACAGCAGGATGTCATGGGCCTCCGCATCCTCCGCGTATGTGTAATGGATGTCGTTGGTGGCCACCAGCTCCATATCCAGTTCCCTGGCCATCCGCACCAGCTGGGTATTCACCAGCCGCTGCTCCGGGATCCCGTGATCCTGAAGCTCCAGGAAAAAATTCCCCTTGCCGAAGATCCTCTCATACCGGCGGGCCGCCGCGCATGCTTCCTCGTACATCCCCCGGACCAGATTCTTGGGGATCTCCCCGGCCAGACAGGCGCTGAGGGCGATGATCCCCTCGTGGTAAGTCTCCAGGACTTCATAGTCCACACGGGGCTTATAGTAAAATCCCTCCACAAACCCCTTGGAGACGATCTTCATCAGATTTCCGTATCCCGTATTGTTCTCCGCCAGCAGGACCAGATGGTAATACCGGTCCTCGGTGCTTCCTCCCTCCCGGTCGAACCGGGAGCCTCCCGTCACATAGATCTCGCAGCCCAGGATCGGCTTGATGCCCGCCTCCCTGGCCGCCCTGTAAAAATCAATGACTCCATACATGACGCCGTGGTCCGTGATGGCCAGGCTGTCCATGCCAAGGGCTTTCGCCTGTCCCACCAGCTCCCCGATCTTGCTGGAGCCATCCAAAAGACTGTATTCTGTATGCACATGCAAATGGGTAAACGCCACAATATCCCTCCTCTGAGCCGGACGGCTCCTGCTGTTTTATTTTATCATAATCGACAGGGAAGGACAAGGGAGCGAAGCTTCCTATGGAACAGAAAAGGCATGGCCGGAGGGCCATGCCTTTTCTGAATCTGCCTTATGAATTGCTCTTCAGATACTTCTCGATGGCTGCCACGGCGCTTTCCTCGTCCTCACCGTTTGCCGTCACCTTGATCTGGGTACCGGATACCAGTCCCAGGGCCATCATGCCCATGATGCTCTTGGCATTGACCTTGACTGCTTCGTCCTCCAGATAAATGCTGCTCTCATACTGGCTCGCAACCTGTACCAGCATGGCTGCAGGACGGGCGCCCATCCCTGCCGGGATGTCCACCATAATGTTTTTCGTGATCATAGATTCTCCTCCTCGTTCTCCCTTAATCCATTGGCTAGTTCCCTAAGCTTCCGCAGACGGTGGTTGACTCCGGATTTTCCCACCGGCGGAGACAGGGAATCCCCCAGCTCCTTCAGGGTCGCCTCCGGCTTTTCCAGACGGGCGAGAGCGATCTCCTCCAGCCCCTCCGGCAGTTTGTCAAAGCCTATCCGTTCCCGGATATACAGAATATCGTTAATCTGCTCAACAGCAGCAGATACAGTCTTATTGATATTGGCAGTCTCGCAGTTTACCTTCCGGTTCACCGTGCCTCTCATTTCCTTGAGGATCCGCACATTTTCCAGATCCATCAGAGCCAGATTGGCTCCCATGACAGCCAGAAGATCCACGATCTGGCTTCCTTCTTTGATATAAAGGACGTGATGCCGCTTCCGGACCACGGTCTTGGCTTCGATCCCGAAGGCCGCCATGAGGCCCGCCAGCTGAACCGCCTTTGCCTCTCCGGCGCACACGATCTCAAAGTGATAGGATCTCTCCGGATTGCTGATGGAGCCTCCCGCCAGGAACGCTCCCCGGATAAAGGCCCGCCGGCAGCAGGAATTCTGCACCAGCAGCCCGCTCACGAAATCCTCCCGTTCCTCCGGACGTCCGTCCTCTCCCGTCAGCTTCATGGCGCGGAGGATCCGCAGAGCCTCCTCGCTGTCCTCCACCGTCACCTGTCCTCGGCTGTCCGCCGCAGTCTTTACTCCGAATCCCCTCCGCAGAAGGGACGAAAACTTCTTCGCCACAACAGGATTTTCGATCCTCGCCGTCAGCCGGAACTGTCCCTCTTCTCCGTCCAGGACCTGGCCGCACATACGGAATATGGCGGCTGCCTCCGCGATCTGGCAGTGCCTGGCGCTGCTCATCTGACGGCAGAGCTCCTCCTTGACATCCGATGAAAAGGACATATCCTCACCTCAACCCAATTATAACATGATTCCGGACACTGTCAACTGAAATCCCCCAGCAGACGAATTTCCAGTTCCAGGGACACTCCGGCGCTTTCCTTCACTCTGGCCTGCACCAGACGGCAAAGCTCCCATATATCCGACGCCGTGGCGCCGCCCTTATTGATGACAAAACCGCAGTGTTTCTCCGATACGCAGGCTCCGCCCACGGACAGGCCGGCAAGACCCGCCTCCATGATGAGCTTGCCCGCGAAATTTCCCTCCGGCCGCTTGAACGTGCTCCCGGCACTGGGGTATTCCAGAGGCTGTTTCGCCCGTCTCCTCTCGGCCAGATCTTCCATCCTGGCCTGTATCTCCTCCCGGTCTCCCGGCTTCAGCGTCAGAGTCGTTCCCGTCACGATATACTCCATGGCCTGGATGCAGCTGGTCCGGTAGCCCAGCTTCATATCCCGGAGGGAGAGCCGTTTCTCTTCCCCGTTCTTGGTCAGGACGTCCACTGTCTCCACCACCTGGGACATCTCCCCGCCGTAGGCTCCCGCGTTCATGACGAGGGCTCCGCCCACGGTGCCCGGGATCCCCGCGGCAAATTCCAGACCGGTGAGTCCCGCTTCCATGGCCTCCTTCGCCGCCCTGGCCAGAGAAGCGCCCGCGCCTGCAAAAAGTCTCCCGCCGGCAGCATGCACCCGGCCCAGGGCACGGCCCACATGGATCACCACGCCCCGATATCCCTTATCGCTGACCAGCAGATTGCTCCCGTTTCCCAGGATAAAATACGGCTTCTCCGCCTCCCTGCACAGAGTGATCACGGCCTTCAGCTCCCGGACAGATCCCGGCGTCACGAAGTAGTCCGCCGGACCTCCCGCCCGGAAAGTCACATGCTTATCCATCGGTTCATCCCGGCAGACCTGCACTGCCAGTTCACATAAGCTGTCGTAAAACAGATCCATATCTTTCCGCCCCTATTCGTCATCCTCTTCGCCGCGGGCCCGCATCAGGTTCCTCTGCACCCGGTTATAGAGCTCCTTGGCCGCGTTGTAGCCCATCTTCTTCTGACGGTAGTTGACGGCTGCCGACTCCACGATCACAGCCAGATTCCTGCCCGGACGGATCGGGATATTGTGACATACCACCTTGATCCCCAGGAATTCCGTATACTGGTCATCCATGCCCAGACGGTCGTACTCTTTATCCTTATCCCAGTCCTCCAGGTTGATCACCATGTCGATATTCTGGGTGTTCTTTACGCTCTCCGCGCCGAACAGGGCCTTCACATCCAGGATGCCGATGCCCCGCAGCTCGATCATATGCCTGGTGATCTCCGGCGCCGTCCCCACCAGGGTGGCGTCGCTGACCTTGCTGATCTCCACCACGTCGTCCGTCACCAGACGGTGGCCTCTCTTGATCAGCTCCAGGGCCGCCTCGCTCTTTCCGATGCCGCTCTCGCCCATGATCAGCACGCCCTCGCCGAACACGTCCACCAAAACTCCATGGATGCTGATGGTGGGAGCCAGCTGCACCTTGAGCCACCGGATCACCTCCGCCATCAGGTCCGACGTGGTCTTGGAGGAAGAGAGCACCGGCACTCCGTACTGGATAGCCAACTCCCGTATGTCCTCGTCGGGCTGCAGATTCCTGGCGTACACCAGACAGGGGATCTTCCGGCTGAAGATCTCCCGGTAAACATTTTTCTTGGCGTCCTGGCACATACTGCTGGTGTAGGCATACTCCACATTGCCGATGATCTGTACCCGGTCATGGCTGAAGTGATCGAAAAAGCCCGCCAGCTGAAGAGCCGGCCTGTTGATCTCCGGATGTACGATCTTGATCTTGGAAATGTCGATCTCCGGCGTCAGGTTTTCAAATTCCATTTTATCTATCAGTTTTTTCAGCTTTACCACTGGCGTAACCATCCTGATCCTCCCTCTCATCCAAAACTCCGCGCTGCATTTGTCTTCATACTAACACAGGAAATGCCTCCGCGCAACCCCATTCACTCCCGGCGGAAAAACCGGTAAACGGCCTCGGCGGCCGCCTCATTCATGGAGGGAACGGCTTTAAGCTCCTCCAATCCCGCCTCCCGGATCTTCTCCACCGTGCCGAAATGCCGCATAAGGGCTTTTCTCCTGGCAGGGCCCACGCCCTTTATGTCCTCCAGCACAGAGTGGACCTGAGCCTTGCTCCGGAGACTCCTGTGATATTCGATGGCGAACCTGTGGGCCTCATCCTGTATCCTGGTGATCAGCCGGAAGCCCTCGCTCCTCTTCTCGATGGGAAGCTCTTCTCCTTCAAAATACAGGGCCCGCGTCCTGTGGTTATCGTCCTTGACCATGCCGCAGACCGGGATCCGGAGCCCCATCTCCTCCAGCACCCGTTTGGCCACGGCCACCTGGCCGCGGCCGCCGTCCATCATCAGAAGATCCGGGAACCTGTCAAATCCGCCTCCCGCGCGCAGGCCCTGCTGCTCCTCTCTGCCGTGGCGGAACCGCCTGGTGAGCACCTCCTCCATGGAGGCGTAGTCGTCGGGCCCCTTGACCGTCTGGATCCGGAACTTCCTGTAATCGGCCCGTTTGGGCCTGCCGTTCTCATAGACTACCATGGAACCCACCGCCTGGAACCCGCTGATATTGGAAATATCGAAGGCCTCCAGCCGCACCAGGCCGGAAAGGCCCAGAAGGTCCTCCAGCTCCTTTACGGCCCCGGTGGTCCTCTGCTCCTCTCTCTTTATTTTTTCCCGGTCCTGGTCCAGGATTATCCTGGCATTTTTTTCCGCCATCTCCATGAGGCGGGCCTTCTCCCCCTTTTTCGGCACATGGATGGATACCTTCTGGCCCCGTTTTTCCGTGAGCCAGGACTCGATCAGCTCCCTCTCCTCTTCCATCACATCGTGCTGCAGAAAAAGCGTCCGGGGGATAAAAGGAGTTCCCGCGTAAAACTGCTTCACGAACTGGGTCATGACCTGGGCAGGGCCGTCTCCCTCCCCGATGGTCATATGAAAATTATCCCTTCCGATCATCTTCCCTTCCCGCATGAAGAAGATCTCCACCACCGCATCGGAGCCGTCGGCGGCGTAGGCGATCACATCCCGGTCCTCCGCGCCGCTGTCGGTGATCTTCTGGGTCTGGGCGATCTTCTGGACGCTGAAGAGCAGCTCCCGCACAGAAGCCGCCGTCTCGAAATCCAGCTGCTGCGCCGCCTCCTTCATCTGCCGCTCCAGCCGGTCCAGGATGGCGCCGTAATTGCCCCCCAAAAAATCCAGCACCTGATCCACGGATCTTCTGTATTCCTCCTGGCTGATATATCCCTGACAGGGCGCGTCGCACTGGTGGATATGATAGTTGAGGCAGGGCCTTCCCTTCCCGATGTCGGCAGGCAGCTTCCTGCTGCAAGTGCGGATCCGGTACAGCTTATGGATCAGCCCGATGCTGTCCTTGACGGCTCCGGCGCTGGTGTAGGGGCCGAAATACTTGGACTTGTCCCGCTTCATATCCCTGGAAAACAGCACTCTGGGAAAGGCTTCCCCCACCGTCACCTTGATATAGGGATAGCTCTTGTCATCCTTCAGCATGGTGTTGTAGCGGGGCTTATGCTCCTTGATGAGGTTGCACTCCAGCACCAGAGCCTCCAGCTCCGAATCCGTGACGATATATTC
>CAJFUL010000047.1 GCA_904420245.1 Candidatus Paralachnospira avium | reverse complement strand
TCCCGCGGCAGCTCCCAGAGCAGCAGCTCCGGCGCCCAAGGCTCCCGCTCCCGCAGCGGCTCCCGCGCCTAAGGCTCCCGCGGCGGCTCCCGCCGGCGCGGCAGGCAAGATCCAGGTGAAGGCCGGCGCGGCAGGCAAGGTGGTCAAGATCGATGCGCCTGTGGGCACAGCCGTGAAACCCGGTGATTCCGTCGTGGTGATCGAGGCCATGAAGATGGAGATCCCCGTAGTGGCTCCCGAGGCCGGCACCGTGGCGACCATTGAGGTGGCTCCCGGCGATGAGATCGCATCCGGAGCCGTACTGGCAACCATCGACTGATCCGCTCATTTCCATTGACTGAGGAAACGAACCGAATTTACAATGCGAAATGGGAGGTAGCGCAATGAATATTTTAGAAACCTTGGGGAACCTGCTGGACCAGACGGCCTTTGCCAGCCTCACATGGGGAAACTACCTGATGATCCTGGTGGCCTGCGCGTTCCTCTATCTGGCCATTGCCAAGGGCTTTGAACCGCTTTTGCTGATCCCCATTGCCTTTGGCATGCTGCTGGTCAATATCTATCCGCCGATCATGGAAGAGGGGGGCGTCCTGTATTATATCTTCAAGCTGGACGAATGGGCGATCCTTCCCTGCCTGATCTTCATGGGAGTCGGAGCCCAGACGGATTTCGGCCCGCTGATCGCCAACCCATCCAGCTTCCTGCTGGGAGCGGCGGCTCAGTTTGGTATCTATGCGGCTTATATCGGGGCCATGCTCCTGGGCTTTACGGGAAAGGAAGCGGCGGCCATCTCCATCATCGGCGGCGCTGACGGCCCTACGTCCATCTTCCTGGCCAACAGGCTGGGACAGCAGCACATCCTGGGACCCATCGCCGTGGCGGCATATTCCTATATGTCCCTGGTGCCCATTATCCAGCCGCCCATCATGAAGCTCCTCACCACCGACAAGGAGAGGAAGATCAAGATGGAGCAGCTCCGGCCCGTATCCAGGCTGGAGAAGATCCTGTTCCCGGTCATCGTCACCATCGTGGTCTGCATGATCCTGCCTTCTACGGCTCCTCTTGTGGGCTTCCTGATGCTGGGCAACCTGTTTAAGGAATCCGGCGTTGTAAAACAGCTGACCGAGACTTCCGCCAACGCCATGATGTATATCGTGGTCATCCTTCTGGGAACCTCCGTAGGCGCTACCACCAGCGCTGAGGCGTTCCTCAACGCCGCGACCCTGAAGATCGTGGGCCTGGGTCTGGTGGCCTTTGCCTTTGGTACGGCGGCCGGCGTCCTTCTCGGCAAGCTCATGTGCAAGCTGTCCGGCGGCAAGATCAATCCTCTGATCGGCTCGGCCGGTGTGTCCGCGGTGCCTATGGCGGCCCGTGTGTCCCAGAAGGTGGGGGCAGAGTACGATCCTACCAACTTCCTGCTGATGCATGCCATGGGGCCCAACGTGGCCGGCGTGATCGGTACGGCTGTGGCGGCCGGCACCTTTATGGCTGTATTTGGCGTGTAAGTGAATTTGAAAACAGGAGGAGATAGATATGTCAGAAACTGTTAAAAAACCGGTTAAGATCACCGAAACCGTACTGCGGGATGCGCATCAGAGCCTGATGGCCACCAGGATGACCACAGAGCAGATGCTCCCCATCGTAGATAAAATGGACCAGGTGGGCTACCACGCGGTAGAGTGCTGGGGCGGCGCCACCTTTGACAGCTGCCTTCGTTTCCTGAAGGAAGATCCCTGGGAGAGGCTGAGGAAATTGCGTGACGGCTTCAAGCACACAAAGCTGCAGATGCTGTTCCGCGGACAGAATATCCTGGGCTACAACCACTATCCCGATGATGTGGTGGAATATTTCGTACAGAAGTCCGTTGCCAACGGCATCGACATCATCCGGATCTTTGACTGCCTCAACGATATGCGCAATCTGGAATGCGCCGTGAAAGCCACCATCAAGGAGGGCGGACACGCGCAGGTGGCTCTTTCCTATACGCTGGGCGATGCCTATACCCTGGATTACTGGATGGACATTGCCAAGAAGGTGGAGGAGATGGGAGCCAACTCCATCTGCATCAAGGATATGGCGGGCCTTCTGGTCCCCGCGAAGGCTTATGAGCTGGTGAAGGCCCTGAAGTCGGCCACCTCCCTGCCCATCGACCTGCATACCCACTACACCTCCGGCGTGGCTTCCATGACGTATATGAAGGCCGTGGAGGCGGGCTGCGACATCATCGATACCGCCATGTCCCCTCTGGCTCTGGGAACCAGCCAGCCGGCTACCGAGGTCATGGTGGAGGCCTTCAAGGATACTCCTTATGACAGCGGTCTGGATCTGGATAAGCTGGTGGAGATCGCGGAGTATTTCACTCCCATCCGGGAGAACGCTCTGAAGACCGGGCTTCTGAATCCCAAGGTCCTGGGCGTCAATATCAAGACTCTGCAGTATCAGGTACCCGGCGGCATGATCAGTAACCTGCTGTCCCAGCTGAAGGAGCAGGGAGCGGAGGATAAGTTCCAGGATGTTCTGGAGGAAGTCCCCAGAGTAAGAAAGGATTTCGGCGAGCCGCCCCTTGTTACTCCTTCCAGCCAGATCGTCGGCACCCAGGCCGTGTTCAATGTGCTGATGGGAGAGCGGTACAAGCTGGTGACCCAGGAATCCAAGAAGCTCCTGCGCGGGGAGTTCGGCCAGACCGTAAAACCCATGGATCCTGATGTGATCAAGAAGTGCATCGGCGACGACAAGAGGATCACCTGCCGTCCGGCAGATCTTCTGGAGCCGGGCCTTAAGAAATACGAAGCGGAGATGTCCCAGTGGAAGGAGCAGGATGAGGACGTGCTGTCCTACGCGCTGTTCCCTCAGGTAGCTGTGGAATTCTTCAAGTACAGAGAAGCCCAGAAGACCAAGGTGGATCCTTCCGTGGCGGATGAAGAGAGCAAGGCATATCCGGTATAACCGGTAAAGAGGTAAAGGAGCCTGGCGCGGGTCGCCGGGCCCCTTCCTTTTTTGTCTGCGGATGCTTGGAACAGACGGAGGTTTTATGGAACAGTGCATCTATACGAAGGACGGGATCCCCGTCTATTCTTATCTGAATCCCCATCTTCATAGCTTCTCTCTGTGTCTGTATGTGAAGGCCGGCCCGTTGTATGAGGCGGAAGAGGAAAACGGCATGGCGCACCTGCTGGAGCACGCGGTGATCCGGAGCGTCGACCGCCGGATGGAGGGCGGACTGTATCCGCTTTTGGACCGGCTGGGCCTCTCTTTGGGCGGCGCTACTTATAAGGAGTTCGTGCAGTTTTATGTGAGCGGCGCCGTCCGTCACTGGAAGGAGGCTGTAGACATATTCGTGAGGCTTTTGGATCCCTTAAGCCTTTCCGCGAAAGAACTGGATGTGGAAAAAAAGCGGGTGGAGGCGGAGATCCGGGAATATGGAGGGAGGAAGACCCTGGAGGCCAGGACCGAGAGGGAGGTCTGGAAGGGAACTTCACTCATGCGCCCCATCACCGGGACGAAAAAGAGGTTAAAGACATACGGCCTTGCTGAGCTGGAACGGTTCCGGGAGGGGTTTTTGGCCAGGGAGAACCTGTTTTTCTATGTGACCGGCAGATGCGGGGAAGAAGGGATCTCCTATCTGAAGGAGCAGCTGGATAAACGGGAGTTTGGACGGAGCGGGGAGGTCAGGAAGAATATGGCCCCGGTGCCGGAAGTGTTCTTTCACAGGACGGGAAAGCCGGTGGCGGCGAAGGGAGACGACACGGAAGTGGCCATCGCCTTTGACGTGGATACTTCCCGCTACAGCGATGCCCAGCTGAGTTTGTTTTTTGATATGATCTTCACGGGAGACAACTGTCCTTTTTATCAGGAAATGTCGGAGAAGACCGGATATATCTACAGCTACGGGGAACAGTTTGAGCGGTACAGGAATATCGGAAGCCTCCAGGTCAGCTATCAGGTGTCGCCGGGGAAGCTGCTGGCTTCCTTCAAAAAGGCCGTGGATATTTTTGAAGAGCTGAAGAAAAAGCCGGGAGACCTGTCCTACGTCCGCTCCATCTATCTGGACAACGGGGAGCTGCAGCTGGACGACGCGGCGGAACTCAACTGGAACAGGGCTTATGACTGCCATATCCTGGAGGAGCCCTATGGGGACATAGAGGCCAGGAAAAAAGCCTTCCGGCAGGTGACGGAGGAGCAGATGAGGCAGATGGCGCGGGAGATATTCCGGACCGGAAATATGACGGTCATCGTCAGGGGCAGAAAGAAGCAGATACCGAAAAAGAAGCTGGCCGCCCAGATGGAGCGGCTGGGCTCGTAGGACGGGCTCAAAGCCAGTGCTCCTCCAGGAAAGCCAGGATCTCGCTGGCTCTGGGCGGACAGCCCTTCAGGGACAGGGAGCAGGCGCCGGTGCAGCGGCCTACGCCGATGGGGCCCTTCTGTCCTTTCCATCCCTGTCCGATGGCGATGGGAGGCATGCCCTTTTTCAGGCGTCCCGCTTCATCCAGACGGTTTAAGGCGTGGATCAGAGAACCGCAGCAGGCGCTGCAGGCGTCTCTCTGGTCCATGTAGCGGGACAGGGTCTCGACCCGTCTGGAGGGCTTTTGGGAAGCGCCGGAGGAGGCGGGGGTGCCCAGGGTCCGGATCACGGCGCTTCCCAGATCGGAGGAGCCGATGCCCAGAGCCTCGGCCATGGGGATATAGGGCACCTGGTCTGTGGAAATGCCCATGGAATCGCAGACGAAGGCGTCGCAGAGCACCGGATCGGCAAAGGCCAGGATCCGGTCCATGGGAACGGGATTTCCTCCCTCCTCGAAATCCAGGTCGCCGCAGATATTGTCCACCAGGATAAAGTCGTTCCGGACGGCGGCGTTCAGATGAGCGATGGGTTTATGGAGCCCCATGGTGTGGAAGCGGCGCTTCTCGCTGTTGGGAATGACGCCTTTATTGTTTTTCAGGGCGCAGGTGATCCTGGTCTGGCAGTGGCCCTTCAGGACCGGCAGATTGATCATGAAGTCCACGGACAGGGCGGCGTCGCAGATCTTGATGGGCATACCGGCCGCATCGTGCTCATGGAACGTATCCTTCTGCAGGTCCAGGAAGGGCACTTGCAGCTTCTTAAGGAGCTTGTCGTATCCGGCCGCCCGGAGGGCCCGTCCGGTCTGTTCTCCCACCCAGGAGCCCTCCATGACGGTCAGACGGGAAAAACCGTGTTCCTTCAGGTATTCGATGGCGCCTGCCAGGATCTCCGCGTGGGTGGTGGCTCCCATGGAGGGGGAGCTGGCGGCCACCAGATTGGGCTTTAGACCGATGGAAGGGTCTGCCTTTTGGCCTGTGGTCTTCCGGATCTGTGCGGCCAGTTCGGCCGCTTCCAAAAGCTCCTTGGTCATGGCTTTATATTCTGTTCCGTGGATGATATAGATCTCGTTTTTCTTCATGAGAACCTCCGTTTCCTGCAAAGATCCGGCCGTCCGGGGATTTCGGATCCGTTTTTTTCTATTGTAGCGGAAAGGAAAAGGGATTACAAGGAAGAACTGTTTGACGGGAAACGGGATTTTGCCTATAATGGAACCATTGACGGCGGCTGCCGGGAATGGGAGAGTATATGAGACGTGTCATTGTAGTGGGCGGAGGGGCGGCAGGCATGATGGCGGCCATTTCCGCCGCCCAGTCGGGGGCCGGCGTGCTCCTTTTGGAAAAAAATGAAAAACTGGGGAAGAAGCTCTATATCACCGGGAAGGGCCGGTGCAACATCACCAACGACAGCAGCACCGAGGAGCTTCTGGACCATGTGGTGACCAACCGGAAATTTTTATACAGCGCATTTTATGGCTTTTCCAGCCAGGATATGCAGGAGTTTCTGGAGAGCCGCGGACTTCCTCTCAAGACGGAGCGGGGAAACCGGGTCTTTCCGGCCTCCGACCGGGCTTCCGATGTGACGGCCTGTCTGGCCGGCGAGATGGCCAGGCTGGGAGTGGAGGTGCGCCTGCGTTCGGAGGTCTCGGAGCTGATCCTCAAGGAGGACAGAGTTTTGGGGGTCCTGTTAAGGGACGGCTCCAGGGAGACGGCGGACCGGATCATCGTGGCCACGGGAGGGCTCTCCTATCCGGCCACCGGCTCCGACGGAGACGGCTACCGGTTTGCGAAAGAAGCGGGACATACGGTGACGGAGCTTTCTCCGGCCCTGGTCCCCTTTGAATCCGGCGACGCCTTTGTGAAGGAGCTGCAGGGGCTGTCCCTCAAAAATACGGCTCTTGCCTTTTATGCCGGCAGGAAGAAGATCTGTGAAGAATTCGGAGAAATGCTCTTTACCCATTTCGGCGTCAGCGGGCCGGCCATCCTTAAGGCCAGCAGCCTGGCTGCCAGGTGGATCCGGAAAGGACCTGTGGTCCTCCATATGGACTTAAAGCCGGCCCTGGACAGGGAGCAGCTGGATGCCAGGATCCTCAGGGATTTTGGGGAGGAGAAGAATAAGCAGTTCCGCAACGCCCTGGGAGGATTGTATCCTTCCAAATTGATCCCGGTGATGGTGGAGCGCAGCGGGATCCCGGGCGAGAAGCGGGTCCATGAGATCTCCAGGGCCGAGAGGGAGCGGCTGGTATCTCTGACCAAGGATTTTACCGTTACGCTGACGGCCCTGCGGGGATACCGGGAGGCCGTCATCACCCAGGGCGGCGTCAAGGTCGGTGAGATCAGCCCGTCCACCATGGGATCCAAATTGGTAAAAGGGCTGTATTTCGCCGGGGAGGTCCTGGATCTGGACGCGTTTACCGGCGGCTACAACCTGCAGATCGCCTGGTCGACCGGGTATCTGGCGGGGATGTGCGCGGGGAAGGAATAGGAAAGGTGGATAGATCATGAGCATCAGCATTGCCATAGACGGGCCGGCGGGAGCCGGGAAGAGCACGGTGGCCAGGACGGTGGCCGGACGGCTGGGATACATTTATGTGGATACAGGGGCCATGTACAGGGCCATGGGACTTTTCTTCGTGAGGAAGGGGATCGATCCGGCAGACTGGGAGGCCATGGGAGAGGCCTGCAAAGAGGCGGACATCTCCATCGTCTATCAGGACGGGGAGCAGCAGGTGCTCCTGGGCGGGGAGAATGTCACCGGGCTTCTCCGGACAGAGGAGGCCGGAAAGATGGCTTCCGCCATCTCCGGATGCGCCGCCGTGCGGGAAAAACTGGTGGATCTCCAGAGAAAGCTGGCGGCTTCGGAGAACGTGGTGATGGACGGGCGGGACATCGGTACGGTGGTCCTTCCGGAGGCCGATCTGAAGATCTATCTGACAGCAAGTACGAAAACCCGCGCAAAAAGACGTTTTTTGGAATTGACAGAAAAAGGGATTCCCTGTAATATAAAAGAAATTGAGAAGGATATCGAGGAGCGGGATTACCAGGATATGCATCGGGAGATCTCTCCGCTCCGCAGGGCGGAGGACGCGGTCCTTCTGGATTCTTCCGATATGACGGCGGAAGAGGTCACCGCCCGTATCTTGGAGCTGCATGAGGAGCTGAACTGAGACCATGAAGGTGACCGCGGCGAAGACCGCCGGCTTCTGTTTCGGAGTGAAGCGGGCGGTGGATACAGTATATGAGCAGATCCGCCAGCCGGATGGAGGGCCCATCTATACATACGGCCCCATCATCCACAATGAAGAGGTCGTGGCGGACCTGGAGAAAAAAGGCGTGAAAGTCCTGGAGTCCGCCGGCGGCGCGCAGGAGGGGACTGTGGTGATCCGCTCCCACGGAGTAGGGCGCCAGGTGTGCCGGGAATTGAAGGAGCGGGGGCTTCGGGTGGTGGATGCCACCTGTCCTTTTGTGAAGAAGATCCACCGCATCGTGCGGGAGGAATCGGAAAAGGGACGCCTCATCGTGATCATCGGGAATGCCGAGCATCCGGAAGTCGAGGGCATCCGGGGCTGGTGCGCGGGTCCGTCCTATGTGGTGGAGAGCAGGGAAGAAGCGGAAGCTTTTGCCGCTCCGGAGGGGGCGGAACTGTGCATAGTGTCCCAGACGACATTTAACTACAATAAATTTCAAGTTCTTGTTGAAATAATATTAAAAAAGAGTTACAATAGTATTGTTGTGAATACTATATGCAGTGCTACCCATGAGCGGCAGGCGGAAGCAAGGCAGCTCGCCTCCAAGGTTGATGTGATGCTGGTTATCGGCGGGAAGCATAGCTCCAACACTCAGAAGCTGTGCGAGATCTGCAGAAAGGAATGCAGCAATACGTATTACATTCAGACAGTCCATGATCTGCGGAAAGAGTGGCTGGAGGGCAAACGAAGCGTAGGTATTACAGCGGGGGCTTCCACCCCTAATCATATCATAGAGGAGGTTCAAAGAAATGTCAGAATTAAGTTTTGAACAGATGCTGGAAGAATCATTGAAGACAATTCGAACAGGGGAGGTAGTCACTGGCACAGTCATCGGTGTCAAGGAAGACGAGATCATCTTAAATATAGGCTACAAGTCAGATGGCATTGTTACGAAGAATGAATACACGAATGATTCTTCTGTGGATCTGACCAGCGTCGTCCATGTGGGTGACGAGATGGAGGCCAAGGTGCTCAAGGTCAACGACGGCGAAGGCCAGGTGCTCCTGTCTTACAAGAGACTGGCTGTGGACCGCGGCAATAAGCGCCTTGAGGAAGCGTTCAACAGCGGCGAAGTGCTGAAGGCGAAGGTTGTCCAGGTACTGGACGGCGGCCTCAGCGTCAACGTAGAGGGCGCCAGGGTCTTTATCCCCGCCAGCCTGGTATCCGATTCTTATGAGAAGAATCTGGATAAATATGCAGATCAGGAGATCGAATTTGTCATTACGGAGTTCAATCCCCGCAAGAGGAGGATCATCGGCAACCGCAAGCAGCTCCTGCTGGCCAAGAAGGCCGAGATGCAGAAGGAGCTTTTCGCCAGGATCGAGGTGGGACAGACGGTCGAGGGTATCGTGAAGAATATCACCGACTTCGGCGCTTTCATCGATCTGGGCGGCGCGGACGGACTCCTTCATATTTCCGAGATGTCCTGGGGACGTGTGGAGAATCCCAAGAAGGTCTTCAAGGTAGGCGAAGAGATCCGGGCCTTCATCAAGGATATCAACGGTGACAAGATCGCTCTGAGCCTCAAGTTCCCGGAGGAGAATCCCTGGCTTAAGGCCGCTGAGAATTACGCGGTAGGAAACATCGTATCCGGGCGTGTGGCCAGGATGACGGACTTCGGCGCTTTCGTGGAACTGGAACCGGGCATTGACGCTCTGCTCCATGTATCCCAGATTTCCAGACAGCATGTGGAGAAGCCTTCCGATGTACTTTCCATCGGACAGGAGATCGAAGCGAAGGTTGTGGATTTCAATGGCGAGGATAAGAAGATCAGCCTGAGCATGAAGGCCCTGGAGAATCCCGTAGCGGCAGAGCCGGAAGATGAGGATTATACAGAAGAATAAGCGAGCTTAAGATACGCCTCCGGAAGGATTTCCGGAGGCGTTTTGTTGGCTCTGGAGGGATCCTCCGGTCCCAAGGATGAGATATAAAAAAATTTGGTTTTTTAATGTTCTTTTCATGTTAGAGGGATATACTTAAGCCATAAAAAGAAAAGGACAGAAAGAGAGGGATCTGTTTATGAAAAAACTCAGTAAAAAAACCATGATCATCCTGGCGGTGGTCTTAGTATTGGCAGTGGGAGGGATCACAGCCCTGGCGGTGGGCTTATCCGCCGGAAGGAGCGTTCGCATCAGCGAGGAGGAGGCCAAGGCGGCGGCCTTTGCCCATGCGGGGCTGGAAGAGAGCCAGATCCTGTCGCTGCAGGTGGGAACGGACCGGGACGACGGCAGGACCGTCTACGAGATCGATTTCCGGAGCGCGGACCGGTCTTACAGCTATGAGGTGTCGGCCAGGACGGGAGAGATCCTGAGATCTTCCTATGATACGCTGCAGAGCGGAGAAGTCCAGGCAGCGCAGGAGAGTACCGCTCAGATCCAGGAAACCGAAACCGCGGCCCAGACCCAGGAGAGCTCTGCGGCAGGCGCGGGAGCGGCCATCTCGGAGGAGGAGGCCAGGGCGGCGGCTCTGGCGGATGCGGGCCTTCAGGAGTCCGATGTGGAATTTATCCGGATCCAGGAGGACCGGGACGATGGATTTCTCGTCTACGAAGTGGAGTTTTACGCAGGCGGGACCGAATACGACTATACCATCGACAGGAGCACCGGCCAGATCCTGAAGAAAGATTTTGATATGGAATCTTATTTTGACGGGGCAAATGGCGAGATCATCTCCCGGGAGGAGGCCATGGAGCTGGCCCTGGCTCGAGTGGAGGGCGCTTCCGAGGAAAACATCCGCATCCAGCTGGACCGGGACGACGGCCGCCAGATCTATGAGGGAGAGATCCTCTATAGCCAGACGGAGTATGAGTTCGAGATCGATGCGTCCACCGGGGACTTTATTGAATGGAGTATGGATTACAGGGACTGATGTTATGAGGATACTGATCGCGGAAGACGAAAAAAATCTCAACGCCCTTTTAAAAAGGCGCCTGAAAGAAGCGGATTACAGCGTGGATGCCTGTTTCAACGGGGATGACGCCCTGGCCTATGTGGAAGGGGCCGAGTACGATGCCCTGGTGCTGGACATCATGATGCCGGGGAAGGACGGACTGGAGGTCCTGAAGATCCTGCGGCGCCGCGGCAATATGGTGCCGGTCCTCCTGCTCACGGCCAGGGACAGCATCGAGGACCGGGTCAGGGGGCTGGATGCGGGGGCCGATGACTATTTGGTAAAACCCTTTGCCTTTGAGGAGCTTCTGGCCAGGCTCCGGGTGCTGCTGCGAAAGCCTGGAGTCCAGGGAGGCGCCCTGTTGGAAGCGGATGACCTGGTCATGCATTTGGATACCCGCCAGGTATTCCGGGGAGGCCGGGAGATCCGGCTGTCCTCCAGGGAATTTTCCCTGCTCCGGTATATGCTGCAGAATAAGGGCATCGTCCTGAGCAGGGAGAAGCTGGAGCAGCATATCTGGGATTACAGCTACTCCGGCGCTTCCAATATCATAGACGTCTACATCCGCTATCTGCGGGTCAAGCTGGACGAGGGACATGAAAAGAAGCTGATCCATACGGTCCGCGGCCATGGATATGTGCTGAAGGAATGAGACATGAAAAAATTATCGCTGAAGACCAGGCTGGTGCTCCTCCATACGGGACTTATGGCGGTGGTGCTCCTCCTGGTCCTGGGGATCCTGTTTTCCGTAAGCTCCAGGGAGATCCTCTCCAATGTGCAGAACGATCTGGAGAAGAACGTATCGGAAGCCGGGAAATATGTGGAATATGAGGACGGGAGACTGGAGTTTGACTCGGATCTTCTGGAGCTGGAAAACGGGGTCTATCTGTCGGTCTACGAGCCGGAGGGAGAGCTCCTCTACGGAAAGATTCCCTACGGGTTTTCTTACGGACTTGCGTTTTCCGATGGGGAACTGCGCCAGGTCTCATCCGGAGGGACGGTCTTCTATGTGCTGGATATGGAGTATCCCGTGGAGGGATACCATCCCATGATCTTCCGGGGGATCGCCTCGGTCAGCGACGCGGAGCGGGATTTCCGCTTTACCGTTTATCTGGCGCTGCTGCTGTCTCCGGTCCTGCTGTTTTTAACGGCCTTCTGCGGCTATATCCTCAGCAGGAGGGCGCTCCGGCCTGTGAGCCGCATAACCGGCACAGTCCGGGAGATCCAGAGAGAGCAGGATCTTTCCAGGAGGATCCGCCTGGGAGAGGGGCGGGATGAAATTTACACGCTGGCCGAGACCTTTGACAGCCTGCTGGACACCATAGAAGAGGGCGTGAACAGGGAAAAGCAGTTCACCGATGATGCGGCCCATGAGCTGCGCACCCCCATCAGCGTGATCCTGCTCCAGTGCGAGGAGATTCTGGAAAAGGAGCTGGATCCGCAGGTCCGGGAAGGCATCGGGCTGATCCAGAAAAAGGCCCGCGCCATGTCGGAGATGCTCTCTCAGCTCCTTTTGCTGTCCAGGGCGGACGGAGGCCGCCAGAAGCTTGAAGAGGAGCGGTTGGATCTGGGCGGTCTGGCGCAGGTCATGGCGGAGGAATTCGGCGGGATCGCCGGAGAAAAACAGATCTCCATAGAAACGGAGCTGGAAGACGGCGCGTATATCATGGCCGATGAGACTTTGATGATCCGGATGTGGAGCAATCTGCTGCAGAACGCGGTTTCCTACGGAAAAACAGGGGGCCACATCTGGATCCGGGTATACCGGGACGGAGAGGAGATCGCCGCCTCGGTACGGGATGACGGCATGGGGATCCGGGAAGAGGATCTTCCGAAGATCTGGGACCGGTTCTACCGGGCAGATCCGGCCCGAAGCTCAGAGGGGAACGGCCTGGGGCTTTCCATGGTCAGATGGATCGTCCGGGCCCACCGTGGAGAGATCACGGTCCGCAGCCGGTATGGAGAGGGCAGTACGTTCGCCTTCCGGTTTCCGGCCGCCTGAGAAAGGTCATTTCAGGATCCTCTGGTATTCCTGCATGAGCTCTCTGGCGGCTGGGCTGCAGATCAGGGAGCTGGTCTCGGCATCGAAGGCGGCGATCCTGGCCTGGCAGTAGCCCTTCCTGTAGAAGCCGTAGCCCTTGTAGTAGCGGAAGCGGCGGATCATGCGGCGCACGTCGTCGTGGATGCGCCGTTCGCTGATGAAGATCCCGGTGACATAGGTATAGAGATGGCTGGAGGAAGGAGACTCTTCTCCGTTCCGTACCAGCCATGGTTCGATGTAGGTGGTGAGATGTTCCCGGAACCGCAGGATGTCTCCCCTGGACAGCGTCAGGGTGCTGCGGATGAAGGCGTGCTCAAAACAGTCGAACTGCCTGTAGACTGCGTAAGTATCATATATGGTATTTCCGATCTGATAAGGGCAGGAAAGCTCATAGCCGGCAGAATAGTACTCCATGAGCCGTTCCAGGAGCCCGTAAGCATCTGTCATAAAAAAACTCCTTCCGGAGAAAATGTCGTTCATCTGTCCCGTCAGGGAACCGATAAAATCATAGCATTATTCCGGAAGGACTGCAAGCAGAAAGTTCTGTAAAAATATGGGGTCCTGCCACAGCTCCTCTTTATATTCCAGATAGGGGGGCTGTTTTTTATACTGGGTATAAAAGACAGGACGGCCCTGGGAGAATCCCTTAGGGACCGGGAAGAAAACGCCTTCGTGGGGCTGGAAGCAGGTGGAAGCCGTGGCCTTCTTCCGGTGCGCCTTGTCCACATAGGCGGCTACGCTCTTATGGATGGCGCGTCCCTCCTCGGGCAGATAGTAGTAGTCGGAAGGATTTTTGAAGAAATAAAGGAGGCTCCCTCTGAAAAGAGGGATACGGAAGGTCAGGGAATCCTCCCGGCAGGAAAAGCGGCAGTCCCCGGCTGTGAAGGAGCAGGGAACGGGGATCCGCGCGCTGCCCCGGCAGGAGACGATGGCTTCCCAGGCCGGAGAGCCGTCCTGGGCCCTGTACTCCCTCTGGCAGCAGGAGACGGGCTGCACGCTGCCCCGGAAGAAATCTCCATAGGACAGCAGGACCGGGAGGGCGGCAAGGCCTTCGATATCTTCCCGGTTGTGGAGAAGGAGCGCGTCCAGAAGGGCTGTATCCCTGGTGCGCAGGTATTCCCAGTAAAACCGGATCAGCTGTCCGCCGTCGTAAGGGTCCTCCCTCCCCGTCTCCAAAAGGGCTTCCAGCGTCTTCTGACGGCAGTCGGGAAGCACGAAAAGCTTCTTCAGGGGCCGCAGCTTCCGGTACAGGTCCAGGCTTTCCGGCCGGGAGGCCGGGAGGGGCGTTCCATGGCGGGCGGCCCGCGCCTTCAGAAAAGGCAGGTCGAAGGTATCGCCGTTATAGTGGACCAGTACGGAAAAGCGGGAAGCGAACAGGAAGAAGTGGACCAGCAGCTCTCTTTCCGCCCCGGCGGAGTCCGCGAACCACTGTCTGGAGTACCAGCGGCCCTCCCGCGTATAGGCGCAGCCGATCAAGTAGACCATGTCCCGGTCGGAGGAGAGTCCCGTGGTCTCGATGTCAAAAAACAGGAGAGACTCCGCGCTGCCCAGCTTCTCAAGGTCATAGGGATATGGATTTGTAAATTCATTGGTATAGGTAATCATAGCCTTATTATAAAATTCCGGCTCCGGGGTGTCAAGAAAAACAGAACACCTGTGCGAAATCCCTTGTCACGGGATGGGAACTGTGCTACACTGTTCATGGAGAAAAAAGCGGAGGGACGAGGATGCTTGCGTATATCAGAGGAAGAGTGGCAGACATGGATGAGGAATCCGTCATATTGGAGAACGGAGGGATCGGATACCGGATCCTGGCTCCGGCGCCGGTGCTCCGGGAGCTGTCGGTGGGACGGGAGGCAAAGCTCCATACTTACCTCCATGTGAGGGAGGATGCCCTCACGCTTTACGGTTTTTTGAGACGGGATGAGCTGACCATGTTCCGGCTCTTGCTCGGCGTCAGCGGCATCGGCCCCAAGGGCGCCTTGGGCGTCCTGTCGGCAGTCACTTCCGATGAACTCAGGTTCGCGGTCCTTTCGGAGGACGTAAAGACCATATCCAGGGCGCCGGGCATAGGAGTCAAGACGGCGAAGAAGCTGATCCTGGAGCTCAAGGACAAGCTGAGCCTGGAGGAGGCGCTCGGATCCCTGGCGGAGGACGGCAGAGAGGAGCCTGCCGATCAGGACAGGAAGGGCGAGGCGGTTCAGGCCCTGACGGCTCTGGGATACAGCAGCGCCGAGGCTCTCCGGGCGGTGAGCCAGGTGGAGGAGGCCGGGCAGATGGATACGGAAACCCTGCTGAAGGCCGCCCTGAAGCATATGGCGCTGTTCTGACCTCCTGAGAAAGGAAAATTTTCCCATGGAAAGACGGATCATCAATACAGAATTTGCCAGAGAGGACGCGGGGGTGGAGAATCATCTGCGTCCGCAGACTCTGGATGAATATGTGGGCCAGGAGAAGGCCAAGGATATGCTGCGGGTCTATATCCAGGCGGCCAGATCCAGGGGAGAGGCCCTGGACCATGTGCTCTTTTACGGGCCTCCCGGCCTTGGAAAGACGACCCTGGCCGGGATCCTGGCCCATGAAATGGGCTCTGAACTAAAGATCACGGCGGGACCGGCCATTGAGAAGCCGGGAGAGATGGCGGCCATCCTGAACAATCTGAACGATGGAGACGTCCTCTTCGTGGACGAGATCCACCGGCTGAACCGGCAGGTGGAGGAGGTGCTCTATCCGGCCATGGAAGACTATGCCATCGACATCGTCATCGGAAAGGGGGCTTCGGCCAGATCCATCCGGCTGGATCTGCCTCACTTCACCCTGGTGGGCGCCACCACCAGAGCCGGGCTTTTGACGGCCCCCCTCCGGGACCGCTTTGGGATGATCTACCATCTGGAATTCTATACGGAGGAGGAGCTTTTGTCCATCGTCCTGCGGTCTGCCAAGGTGCTGCAGGTGGAGGCCACCAGGGAAGGAGCCAGACAGATCGCGTCCCGTTCCCGGGGTACTCCCAGGCTGGCCAACCGGTTTTTGAAGCGGGTGCGGGATTATGCCCAGGTGCGCCACGACGGCGTGATCACGGAGGAGGTGGCTTCGGAGGCTCTGGATCTTTTGGGAGTGGATCCTCTTGGCCTGGATGAGACGGACCGCCGGGTGCTGTCCATCATGATCGGAAAATTCGGCGGCGGCCCTGTGGGCCTGGAGACCCTGGCGGCGGCCCTGTCGGAGGACGTGGGGACCCTGGAGGACGTCTATGAGCCTTATCTGCTCAAGAGCGGGTTCTTAAACAGGACCCCCAGGGGACGTGTGGCTACGGAGCAGGCTTACCGGCACCTGGGACTTCCCTTCCCTTCCAGTACTGGGGGAGAGTGAAGACGGCAGACACCACATCTTGTGGCTTTTTCCAAAAGTTTCATATTTGCGGTTGTTTTTTATGGGAAATCCCTTTATAATAGAGTGAAGGAATGACAGCGAGGAGAAATGGGAATGAATTCCAGAAATTACACGGATGTGATCATTGCCGGGAAAATATATACGTTGGGTGGATACGAGAGCGAGGAATACCTCCAGCGGGTGGCGGCTTATCTCAATGGAAAGCTGGCGGAGCTTCGGAAGCTGGACGGTTTTCTGCGCCAGTCGCCGGATTATCAGAATATCCTGCTGCAGCTCAATGTGGCGGACGACTACTTCAAAGCCGAGGGAAAGCTTTCCCAGCTGGAGGCTCAGGCAGAGGAGCAGGAGCGGGAGCTCTACCGGCTGAAGCATCAGCTGGTGACGACTCAGCTGAAGCTGGAGGAGATGAAGAAGGAACTGGAAGAGCAGAAGGAAAAAAAGGAACAGGTATAGCAGTTGTAAGGGGGCGGCAGATTTACGCATCCCCCTTGTTTTATGCCATGGAGCCTGTCGTCGGGAGGGAATGGAACAGGATGGAAAAGAGACGGAGCATCGAGGTGCTGGCGCCGGCCGGCTCTCTGGACAGCATGAAAGCGGCCATCGAGGCGGGAGCCGATGCCGTATATATGGGAGGAGACCTCTTCGGCGCCAGGGCTTACGCCGAGAATCCCGATATGGAGGGGCTCCTGTCCGCCATCGATCATGTGCACCTTCGCGGAAGGAAGCTGTACCTGACAGTCAACACTCTGCTGAAGGAGCAGGAGCTGGAAGAGAAGCTCTATGATTTTCTGGAACCGGTCTATGAAGCCGGAGTGGACGCTCTCCTGATCCAGGATCTGGGAGTCTGGAGACAGGTAAGGGAGTGGTTTCCGGACCTGCCGCTCCATGCCAGCACTCAGATGACGGTCACCGGCGTGGCGGGAGCTCTGGCGGTGAAGGCCATGGGAGGCGCCAGGGTCGTGACGGCCAGGGAGCTGTCCGCGGCGGAGATCCGGAGGATCTGCCGGGAGGCCGGTGTGGAGGTGGAGGTTTTTGTCCACGGAGCCATGTGCTACTGCTATTCCGGCCAGTGCCTTTTCAGCAGCCTGGCCGGCGGCAGGAGCGGGAACCGGGGGCGCTGCGCCCAGCCCTGCCGTCTGCCCTACGGAGTATGGGACGCGGGAGCCGGAAAAGAAGCGTCCTATCTGATGAACCTGAAGGATCTGTGCGGACTGGACAGCCTCGGCGAGCTTTTGGATGCCGGAGTGGATTCTTTGAAGATCGAGGGACGGATGAAGAGTCCCAGATATACGGCGGGAGTGGTGAGCGTCTACAGAAAGTATGTGGACCGCTATCTGGAAGCCGGAAGCAGTGGCCTTAGGGCGGCCGCGGAGGACAAAGCGTTCCTTTTGGAGCTGTTTGACCGGGGAGGCATGAGCGACGGCTATTTCCACCGCCAGAACGGAAAGGACATGGTATTTTTCGGAAAGAAGCCGGAGTTCCGCCAGGTGGATCCGGAAGTGCTCCGTTCCATCGACAGATCCTATATCGAGACGGAAAGTAAAGAAAAAATCAAGGGAACCTTAATCATTGCGAAAGATCTGCCTGCTAAACTATCCTTGCGGATGGGAGAGGTCTGCGCGGAGGCGGAGGGCAAGACCGCCGTTTCGGCCAAGAACCGTCCCGTCACCAGAGAGGAGCTGGCCCGCCAGGTGAGCAAGCTGGGAAATACGCCCTTTTCCCTGGAGGAGCTGTCCGTGGAGCTGTCCGGAGACTGCTTCCTTCCCATGGGAGCCGTCAATGAGCTGCGCAGAAAGGCGGTTTCCGCTCTGACGGAGGCCGTGCTCTCCGGATACAGGAGACCGGGACGGAAGAGGACGTTTTCTCCGAAGGATCCGCAGGGATCCGGGAAGAGAGAGAAGCCGTTCCTTTCGGCTCTTGTGGAGGAGAGGAGGCAGCTGGAGGCGGTCCTTGCGGCCGGAGGCGTTTCCCGGATCTATCTTTCTCTGGAGCGGATCCCATGGGAAGAGACGGAGGAGCTTTCCAGGATGTGCCGGAAGGCGGGGACAGAGTGTTATCTGGCCCTTCCCAGGATCTTCCGGGAGCGGGCGGAAAAGGAGCTCCTGTCCCATGAGGACTGCCTGCGCCTGCCGTCTGTGGACGGGTTCCTGCTCCGAAATGTGGACGAGCTGTTCCTCATGGAAAGGCTGGGAAAGGGATACCGCTATATAGCGGACCATTCTCTCTACACATACAACAGGAAGGCCAGGGAGGCGCTCTTTTCCATGGGATTCTCCATGGATACGGCTCCTCTGGAGCTCAATCTGCGGGAGCTTTTCCAGAGAGGCTGCTCCGGGAGCGAGGTGATCGTCTACGGCCGTCTGCCCATGATGGTATCTGCCCAGTGCGTCCGGAAGAATACGGGAGAGTGCGACAGGAAGCCGGGAGAGCTTTTCCTGGAGGACAGGAAGAGAAAACGGTTCCCGGTGAAAAATTATTGCCGTTTTTGTTATAATATGATATATAATAGTGAGCCTTTATGGCTGGCGGACGAGATGGATGCCTTGACCCGGCTGTCGCCGGACGGGCTGAGACTCCAGTTTGTCTCAGAGGGACCCAAGGAGATCCGTTCGGTCGTTGCAGCTTATCGGAAAGCCCTGGACGGAGAAGCGCCGGATTTCATGCCGCAGTTTCGTACAAAGGGCCATTTTAGGCGGGGAGTGGAATAGACGTGACGAATTTAGCAATCCAGGCGGCGAAGTATGTGATGATCGTGCTGATCATCCTGTATACGCTGTCCACCTTTCATTACCACAGGGGTCATACCCATAAGCGCAGGAATCACAGCAGCGGGATGCAGATCTTCTGTATCTTCGCCCTGCATCTGACCGGCTTTTTAGCCATTATCCTCTATACGGGGGAGGCGGCCATGGCCGTCTTTTACGGAGCACAGGTGATCTTTTTTATCCTGTATCTGGCTTTTTTCCGGATCTTCTACAAAAAAGCGTCCCGGCTCCTCATCAACAATACTTGTATGCTGCTGGCCATAAGCTTCATCATGCTGACGCGGCTTAATGCGCCGTCCGCGATCCGGCAGTTTGTCGTGACGGTGGCGGCGGCGGCCGTGGCCATGGTGGTCCCGGTGATCATCAAAAAGACCAGGTACCTGTGGAGGTTCTGCTGGCTCTACGCCTGCATCGGCATAGCGGCTCTGGCGGCGATCCTGGCCTTCGGCTCCACGGAGTACGGGGCGAATCTGTCCTTCAGCATCGGAGGCCTGTTTTCCATCCAGCCGTCGGAGTTTGTGAAGATCACCTTTGTATTTTTCGTGGCCTCCATGTTCCAGACAAGCTTAAGCTTCAAACGGGTTTTCGTGACGACGGTGGCGGCGGCCCTCCATGTGCTGATCCTGGTGGCTTCCAGGGATCTGGGAGCGGCCCTGATCTTCTTTATCTCCTACCTGCTCATGCTGTTTGTGGCCACCAAGAGCTATCTGTACCTGTTCGGAGGCGCTCTGGCCGGGAGCGCGGCTTCTGTCCTGGCTTATCAGGTGTTTTCCCATGTGCGGGTCCGGGTCCAGGCCTGGAGAGATCCCATGGCGGATCCCACGGGAGACGGCTGGCAGATCATCCAGTCCCTGTTCGCCATCGGCAGCGGCGGCTGGCTGGGAGTCGGTCTCTATCAGGGGATGCCGGAAACGGTGCCGGTCATCCGGTCGGACTTTATCTTTGCCGGGATCGCCGAGGAGTTCGGAGGGATCTTCGCCATCGCGCTGGTGCTCATCTGCTTAAGCTGCCTTCTGCAGTTTTTGTGGATCTCCACCTGGATGGACGGGATGTTTTATAAGATCATCGCCTTCGGGCTGGCGGCCGTCTACGGCGCCCAGGTGTTTTTGAACATCGGCGGCGTGATCAAGTTCATTCCCCTCACGGGCGTCACCCTTCCTTTTGTCAGTGAGGGGGGCAGCTCCATCATGAGCACCTTTATCATTTTTGGGATCATACAGGGACTTTATATTTTAAAACAGGATGAGGTCGATCGAATTGAGGAAGAAGAAAAACAGCTGGAGCGGCGCAGATCAGCCGTATACGCGAAAAGACCTGGAAAAGGTAAAGAAAGCGCTGGAAAGCCAGGAGAAAGAAGAAGAAGAGATCCTTCAGGTAGAAGAGCGTACCAGAAAAGTAAATAGGGAGATCCGCATCGCGGCGGTGTTCTTTGCCCTCTTGTTTCTGTCCACCATCGGCTATTTCTGCTATTATCTGATCGCGCGGAGCGAGGATACCATCCAGAGCGCCTATAATTCCAGACTGGACACCTTTTCGGAACGGGTGGCCAGAGGGGAGATCCGGGGCAGCAATGGGGAAGTCCTGGCCAGGACGGTGGAGGACGAGGAGGGAAATGAGACCAGGGAGTATCCCTACGCCAATCTCTTCGCCCATGTGGTGGGATATTCCGACGCGGGCCAGACAGGCCTGGAGGCTTCCGCCAGCAAGTATATGCTGGAAAGCCATGTCAGCGTGGTGGACCAGGTCAACAATGAGCTGAACGAGGTGAAAAATCCCGGGGACAATGTGATCACCACCCTGGATCCCTATCTTCAGCAGCTGGCCTACGATGCCCTGGGAGAGTACAACGGAGCCTGCGTGATCATGGAGCCGGATACGGGAAAGATCCTGGCCATGGTCTCCAAGCCGGACTATGACCCCAATACCATCGCCCAGGACTGGGAATCCCTGACTTCCGAGGAGAATACCAGCGCGAACCTTTTGAACCGGGCCACCCAGGGACTCTACCCGCCCGGCTCCACCTTCAAGCTTTTGACGGCTTTAGAGTATATCCGGGAGTATCCGGATACCTGGGAATCCTATCAGTATGAGTGCCAGGGCAGCATGACTTACGGAGACTCGGTGATGAACTGCTGGGAAGGCCATGTCCATGGACTTTTGGACTTGAGGCTCTCCCTGGCCAATTCCTGCAATACGTCCTTTGCCAATATCGGGGAGCAGATCGATCCCGACAGCTTCCATTCTCTCTGCGAGAGCTTTTTCTTCAATCAGGAACTGCCTCTTTCCAGTGAGCTTTCGCAGACGGCGGCGGAGAGCTCCTTTGTCTTAAACGGCAGCTCCGGGCTGGCGGCCATGGTCCAGACGGCCATCGGCCAGGGAGAGACCATGATCTCTCCCATCCACAACGCTATGCTGGCGGCCGCCATCGCCAACGGCGGCACCATGATGAAGCCTTATGTCATCGACCGCATCGAGAGCTCCGACGGCCGGGTGGTGGAGCAGTTCATGCCGGAATCCGCCGGAAAGGTCATGTCCGCCGCGGAGGCGGAGACGCTGACCAACTTCATGGTGGCGGTGGTCAACGAGGGGACCAGCCCCTCTCTCCAGTCGGACTCCTACCAGGTGGCTGGAAAGACGGGCTCCGCGGAGTTCAGCTCCAACAAGGAGGAGAGCCACGCCTGGTTCATCGGCTTCGCGCCGGCGGAGGATCCGCAGATCGTCATCAGCATCGTCTATGAAAACGGCGGCATGGGCGGATCTGTCGCCACGAGAGGAGCCAAAGCGCTCTTCGAGGGCTATTTCTCCAGGCAGTGATGCCCGGCCTTGCGCCTGCTGGTCAAATGCGCTATAATGTAGATAATTGACGGAACACACCAAGACCAGGAGGGATTGCAATGATCGAAGCAACGAGCTGCGGCGGTGTGGTTATTTACCGGGGCAAGATCCTGGTCCTCTACAAGAATTACAAGAACCGGTATGAGGGCTGGGTGCTGCCGAAAGGAACTGTAGAAGCGGGAGAATCCCATGAAGAGACGGCCCTCCGGGAGGTACGGGAGGAGACAGGGGTCCAGGCGTCTGTGATCAAATATATCGGCAAGAGCCAGTATTCATTCAATATCCCGCAGGATACGGTGGAGAAGGATGTCCACTGGTATCTGATGCGGGCAGACAGCTATTACAGTAAACCACAGCGGGAGGAATATTTTCTGGATTCCGGATATTATAAATTTTATGAGGCTTTTCATCTGCTGAAATTCCAGAATGAGAAGCAGATCGTGGAAAAGGCGTATCAGGAGTATCTGGATCTGAAGAAGAGGAGCCTCTGGACCGCCGCCAAAAGCGGCTGGAAGAAATGAGAGATTATGAAGATCACCTATATCCATCACAGCTCTTTTTCTGTGGAGCTTGAGCGGGCAGTATTTTTATTTGACTATTATGAAGGGACCCTTCCGGAGTTTCCGGAGGACAAGGAGCTGGTGGTCCTGGCCAGCCATAAGCATCACGACCATTTTGACTTCCGGATCTTTTCCCTGGCGGAACGGTATCCGAAGGTGACCTACCTTTTATCCAAGGACATTAAGATGAGTCCGGCCTACATGAGCCGCAGGGGTGTGCCGGAAAAGGCGGCCGCCGCCATCACCTATATAGGAAAGGGAGTTTCCCTGGATCTTGCGGCGGGAGGGGAGCCTCTCCATGTGGAGACGCTGGCATCCACAGACGAGGGAGTGGCTTTTCTCCTGGAGTATGAGGGGAAGCGGCTGTACCATGCGGGAGATCTGAACTGGTGGACCTGGATCGGAGAGACGGAAGCAGAGTACCGGGATATGGAAAGCCGGTTTAAGGAGCAGATGGCGAAGATGGCCGGAAGAGTTTTCAACGCCGCCTTTGTTCCTCTGGATCCCAGGCAGGAGGAGCGGTACTTCTGGGGGTTTGACTATTTTATGCGGACAGCCAGGGCAGAGGCCGCCTTTCCCATGCACTTCTGGGGAGATCATACGGTGATCTCCAGGCTCCTGGACAGCGTAGTGTCGGAGCCCTACCGGGACCGTATCATGAGGATCGAGAGGGAAGGCCAGGTTTTTGAGCTGCCGTAGGACTTGGAGGAAGCGGGGCGGACAGGATGGAATTCTTCTCCATCTGGACCTGCGGATCTTTGAGGGGACGGGAGAGTGGCTGAGGAAGCTGCTCCTCGGCCCTTACGGGGAGGGATTCATCCGGATCGGCCCCCATGAGACGGTGGAGAGGTCCTGTTTCCACGGATCCCTTTAAAAACTGCGGAAAATAGAACGTTCTGTGAAAGACAGAGAAAGACCCAGGCTTGCAGGCCTGGGTCTTTGCTGCTCCATAGGAAACTCCGTTTCCATAGAGCAAAAACACTCCGAGTGATCCTTTTTATAAGATCCTATTCCAGAGGAAGCTCCAGCTGGCGGAAATGTTCTTCCCGCCGCTTATTGTATTTGGTGATCAGCTTCTGGATCTTGGCGGTGGGGTCGATGATGTTGTTCAGGGAGCGGTCGTGGTTGATGGTGTTGATGATGGCCGCCGTGAACTTGGACATATCGGCTTCCAGATACCAGTCCCTGGCCAGGAGCTCTTCGGGGCGGTAGTTCAGATTGGTGGTGACCACATAGTCAAAATATCCCCGGTTGTGATAGTCGTCAAATTTGTCAAAGCCGTCGGTGAAGAGGCCGAAGGTGCAGCAGATGATGACCTTGTCCGCCCGGCGGTCCTTCAGCTCCTTGGCTGTGTCCAGCATACTCTCGCCGGAGGAGATCATGTCGTCGATGATGATGACCGTCTTTCCGGCCACATCGGTGCCCAAAAACTCATGGGCCACGATGGGATTCCTGCCGCCGACGACACGGGAATAATCCCTTCTCTTATAGAACATACCCATGTTGACGCCCAGGTTATTGGCAAAGTAGACGGCACGTCCCATGGCGCCCTCGTCGGGGCTGATGACCATCAGATGATCCTTATCTATGGTCATGTCCAGGTCTTTTTTGAAGATGGCTTTTAAAAATTGGTAAGTGGGCATGAAATTGTCAAAGCCGTGGAGGGGGATCGCGTTCTGGACTCTGGGGTCATGGGCGTCAAAGGTGATGATGTTGGAGACTCCCATGTTGGAGAGCTCCTCCAGGGCATAGGCGCAGTCCAGGGATTCTCGTTTGGTCCTCTTGTGCTGGCGGCCCTCGTAGAGGAAGGGCATCAGCACGTTGACCCGGTGGGCATTGGCGATGGTGGCGCCGATGATCCGCTTCAGATCCTGATAGTGGTCGTCGGGGGACATAAAGTTCTGATGGCCGCAGACCGTGTAGGTGAGGCTGTAGTTGACCACGTCCACCATGATGAACAGGTCCGTGCCGCGGACCGACTCATGGACGACGCCCTTTCCCTCGCCGGTGCCGAACCGGGGGCAGGAAGCGGAGAGCAGATAGGAATCACAGTCATATCCGCGGTATTCCACGCTGGCCTGACGCTTTAAGAGTTCTTCCGTGTCGTTTTTCCGGAAGGTGACGATATGGCGGTCTACCTTTTCCGCGAATCCTTTGCAGCTTTCCAGGGCACAGATCTTAAGGGGCGCCACCGGGATCGTATTTTTAAAGGCAAAATTTTTGGACATTGGGTTCCTCCGTATTCTTTTGCATATGGTATCTTTACATAAAATTTATAACATTTCTGCCGCTGTTTCGCAAGTATAAAACAACCATTTACAAAGAAAGGAAATCTTGTTATGATAAATAGATATGGAGATCGTGCGTGAGCGGGAGGCAGTATGGAAAAGAAAGGACATCTCATCACGGAGGTAAAGGCCGGTTCCATCGCGGAAGAGCTGGAGCTGGAGCCGGGGGACCGGCTGTTTGAGATAAACGGCCATCCCATCGGGGATATTTTTGACTATCAATATTATATGGAGGATTCCTATGTGGAGCTGCTGATCCGGAAGCAGAACGGAGAAGAGTGGATCCTGGAAGTGGAAAAGGACGAGGACGAAGATCTGGGAGCCGTCTTTGAAAACGGGCTTATGGACGAGTACCGCACCTGCCGGAATAAGTGCGTGTTCTGCTTCATCGATCAGATGCCTCCCGGGATGCGGGATACGCTGTACTTTAAGGACGACGACAGCCGCCTTTCCTTTCTGCAGGGCAACTATGTGACGCTGACCAATATGAGCGGCAGCGACATCGACAGGATCATCGCCTATCATCTGAGTCCCATCAATATTTCCGTCCACACCATGGACCGGGAGCTGCGCTGTAAGATGCTCCACAACCGGTTTGCCGGGGAAGCGCTGGATAAGCTGGACAGGCTCTATGAGGCCGGGATCCCGATGAACGGCCAGATCGTCCTCTGCCGAGGGCTCAACGACAGAGAGCAGCTGGACCGCACCATCCGGTCCCTCGGGAACTATCTGCCCCACATGAGGAGCGTTTCGGTGGTGCCGGTGGGCCTCACCAGATACCGGGACGGCCTCTATCCCCTGGAACCTCTCACCAGGGAGGACATGGAGGACGCCATCGGCCGCATCGAGAGGTGGCAGAAGGTGTTTTATGAGCAGTACGGCCTTCACTTTGTCCATGCCAGCGATGAATTTTATCTGATGACGGGACGGGAGCTTCCGGAGGAGGAGCGCTATGACGGGTATCTCCAGCTGGAGAACGGCGTCGGGATGATGCGGCTCTTGGAGACGGAAGTCCGGGAAGCTCTGGAGACGGAGGCGGGAGACGGCGGGACTCGTCATGTGAGCATAGCCACAGGCGTCCTGGCGGCCCCCTTTATCCGGAAGATGGCCGGTCTTGTCACGGAGCGGCATCCGGGCCTTTCGGCGACGGTCTATCCCATAGAAAACCGCTTTTTCGGAGAGCAGGTCACCGTCTCCGGCCTCGTCACCGGACAGGATCTGAGGGACCAGCTTGCGGGAAAGGAGCTGGGAGAGCGCCTGCTCCTTCCGGTCAATATGCTCAAGAGCGGGGAACCGGTCTTTCTGGATGATATGACGGTGGAGCAGCTACAATCTGCTTTACAAATAAAAATAGATATTGTAAAATCAAGCGGGCAGGATTTTGTGGCTGCCCTGACAGGCGCCGGGATGACCGGCGGGCCGGACCGTTACCGGCCTTATGAATTGAAGGAGTGTTGAAATGAGCAAGCCCATAGTAGCCATTGTAGGGCGCCCCAACGTGGGAAAGTCCACCCTGTTCAACGCGCTGGCCGGAGAAAAGATCTCCATCGTCAAGGATACGCCCGGCGTGACCCGGGACCGGATCTACGCGGACTGCGTATGGCTGGACAGGCCTTTTACGCTGATCGATACAGGAGGCATCGAGCCGGATTCCAGGGATGTGATCCTCTCCCAGATGCGGGAGCAGGCCGAGATCGCCATCCAGACGGCGGATGTGATCATCTTCATCACGGATGTGCGTCAGGGGCTCCAGGATGCGGATTCCAAGGTGGCGGATATGCTGCGCCGTTCCGGAAAGCCGGTGGTCCTGGCCGTCAATAAAGTAGACAGTTTTCAGAAATATATGGCCGACGTCTATGAGTTCTATAATCTGGGCATAGGAGACCCGGTCCCGGTGTCGGCCGCCGGGAGGCTGGGCATCGGAGACCTTCTGGATGAGGTCGCCGGCCACTTCCCGGAGAAGAGCGCGCAGGAGGAAGAGGACGACCGTCCCAGGGTGGCCATCGTGGGGAAACCCAACGTGGGGAAGTCTTCCATCATCAATAAGCTGCTGGGAGAAAACCGGGTCATCGTTTCCGACATCGCCGGCACCACCAGGGACGCCATCGATACGGTCATCAAGAGAAACGGACGGGAGTACGTCTTCATCGACACGGCAGGCCTCCGGCGCAAGAGCAAGATCAAGGAAGACCTGGAGCGGTACAGCATCATCCGCACCGTGACGGCGGTGGAGCGGGCCGACGTGGTGGTCCTGGTCATCGACGCCACGGAGGGAGTCACCGAACAGGATGCCAAGATCGCCGGCATTGCCCATGAGAGGGGCAAGGGGATCATCATCGCGGTCAACAAATGGGACGCCATTGAGAAGAATACCAAGACCTCCAACAAATTTTCATCCAAGATCCGGGAGATCCTGTCCTTCATGCCCTACGCCGACATCCTCTATATTTCGGCGCTTTCCGGCCAGAGGCTCCCGAAGCTGTTCGATCACATCGACGTGGTCATTGAAAACCAGAATCTGAGAGTGGCCACGGGAGTCCTCAACGAGATCCTGATGGAGGCCGTGGCCATGCAGCAGCCGCCTTCCGACAAGGGACGCAGGCTCAAGATCTTTTATATGACCCAGGTGGCCGTAAAGCCCCCCACCTTTGTCCTGTTTGTCAACGACAAGGAGCTCATGCACTTTTCCTATGTCAGGTACAT
>CAJFUL010000046.1 GCA_904420245.1 Candidatus Paralachnospira avium | reverse complement strand
TGAAGTATTCTGTTATTCAGTGAGTGATACCCAAAATGTTGCCAAATCGTTGCCAGTACTTAAACAAATTTGTTTGAACCCCACATAAACACTGGATTTTTATAGTTCATTTCATCACTCAAACTCAATCGTTCCCGGCGGTTTGCTGGTCAGATCATACAGCACCCGGTTCACGCCTTTCACCTCATTGACGATGCGGCTGGCCACGTGGGTCAGCACGGAGAAGGGGATCTCAGACACGTCGGCAGTCATGAAGTCGCTGGTGTTGACGGCCCGCAGGGCCACTGCGTAGTCGTAGGTGCGGTCATCGCCCATGACGCCCACGGAGCGCATATTGGTAAGGGCCGCAAAGTACTGGCCAAGTCCCTTGTCCAGGCCTGCCTTGGCGATCTCCTCCCGGTAAATGGCGTCGGCTTCCTGTACGATATGGACCTTCTCCGCCGTGACTTCGCCGATGATGCGGATCCCGAGACCGGGACCGGGGAAGGGCTGACGGTAGACCAGATATTCCGGGATCCCCAGCTCCAGACCGGCCTTGCGCACTTCGTCCTTGAACAGGAGCCGCAGAGGCTCGATGATCTCCTTAAAATCCACCACGTCGGGAAGGCCTCCCACATTGTGATGGGACTTGATCACGGCGGATTTGCCGAGGCCGCTTTCGATGACGTCGGGATAAATGGTCCCCTGGACCAGATAATCCACGGCGCCGATCTTCTTGGCTTCCTCCTCAAAGACTCGGATGAACTCCTCGCCGATGATCTTGCGCTTCTGCTCCGGTTCTGTGACGCCCTCAAGCTTCTTATAATACCGCTCCTGGGCGTTGACCCGGATGAAATTCAGCTCATAGGGGCCTTCGGGGCCGAATACCGCTTCCACCTCGTCCCCTTCGTCTTTCCGCAGAAGGCCATGGTCCACAAAAACACAGGTGAGCTGTTTCCCAATGGCCTTGGACAGCAGGACAGCGGCCACCGAAGAATCCACGCCGCCGGACAGGGCGCACAGCACCTTGCCGTCTCCGATCTTTTCCCGCAGCTCCCGGATGGTGGTCTCCACAAAAGAATCCATCTTCCAGTCTCCGCTGCAGCCGCAGACTTTGTAGACAAAATTAGAAAGCATCTTCATACCTTCCTGAGTATGCATGACCTCAGGATGGAACTGGACCGCGTAGAGCTTCCGCTCCGGACACTCCATGGCCGCCACCGGGCAGACCGGCGTATGGGCGGTGATCCGGAAGCCCTCCGGCGCCGCGGAAATATAATCCGTGTGGCTCATCCAGCAGACAGTCCTGGGAGAGACGTCTCCGAAAAGGACGGAGTCGGTTTCCACATCCACTTCCGTCTTTCCGTACTCGCTGACGGGAGCCGTCTCCACCTTTCCTCCCAGCATATAAGCCATCAGCTGAGAACCATAGCAGATCCCCAGGATAGGGATCCCCAGCTCAAAGATCTCACGGCCGCAGCGGGGCGAATCCTCCCCGTACACGCTGTTGGGACCTCCTGTAAAAATGATCCCCTTGGGATTCAGGGCCTTGATCTTCTCCAGTTCCATGGTATAGGGATGTACTTCGCAGTAGACATTGCATTCCCGGACTCTTCTGGCGATCAGCTGGTTGTACTGTCCGCCGAAATCCAGGACGATCATCATCTCTTTCTTCACAAGGTTTCCTCCTACTTTACGTATGTCCTATGACAGTTTTTTCCCACATTCCGGGCAATAATAGAGCTCCGCGTGGATAGACGCGCCGCAGAAAGGACAGGTCTTGATACCCTCGCTTTTCCTATCCTCCGCCTCATTGGAGAGGACTTCATTCTCGGCGCCGCACTTTCCGCAGAAGCGGTCCTCATTTGCCATCCAGGCACCGCAGCTCGTACATTTCTTCTGATTCTTCAAAATATTTTTATCTGTCTTCAGGCTTTCCAGACGCGCCCTGCAGTTCTCTATATCCGCCGCGAAAACAGCGTATTCCTCCGGCATCTCCTTTTTATGGTCCCTGTAATAAGCCTCGCCCAAAGCAGCGTAAGCCTTGGAAAGCCTGGTCTCTTCCTGGCTGATCTGGATGCTCAGCCTGGTGGAGCCGGCCACTTCCTTTGTCTTGCTTCCCAGAGCCTTTCCCGTGGCAGCCACTGTCTCGCTGAATGTATCGAAAAATCCCATGAAAATCCTCCTTTCGTCTGTTCTATTCCCATTTACTGCCTTCGCAGTCCAAAACCGTACCTACATTATAAATTTATCGCCTGTAAATGTCAACGACGCCGGGACACTTCCGTCCGCCTTAAAAACTGCCAACGTGCTCTCATATTCCGTTTGCTTTCAGATGTGCGGTATGATACCATCAAAGTAAGGAACTTATCTGAGAAAAGGAGGCGTATCTATGCTGTTTGACATCCGAGGGAAAAACGCAGTCGTCACAGGAGCCAGCCGCGGGCTCGGCTTTGCCATAGCCAAAGGATATGCGCAGGCAGGCGTCAATCTGGCTCTGGTCTCCCGGCATATGCCGGAAGAAACTTTGAAAACCCTGGAGAGCTTCGGCGTCCGGGTCAAGGCCTACAGTCTGGACCTTTCCCAGACAGACCGGATCCCCGCCCTGGTGGAAACGATCCTGGAAGGATGGGAACGGATCGACATCCTGGTCAACAACGCCGGCACCTGCCGGAGGAATCCGTCTGTGGAATATTCCGACGAGGACTGGGATTTTGTCCACAACGTCAATGAAAAGAGCGTCTTCATCCTGTGCCGGGAGATCGGAAGGCATATGCTGGCCAATGGAAAGGGAAAGATCATCAATTTCGCTTCCATGCTGTCCTTCCAGGGCGGCTTCCGGGTCCCCGCCTACTCTGCCAGCAAAGGCGCCGTCATGCAGTTCACCAAAGCCCTGGCCAATGAGTGGGCCGGTTCCGGGATCAATGTCAACTGCATCGCTCCCGGATATTTCGTCACGGATATGAACACGGCCCTGATCAACGACCCTGTCCGCAACGAACAGATCTCTGTCCGGATCCCCGCGGGCCGGTGGGGCCAGCCGGAAGATCTGGTGGGGACCGCCATTTATCTGGCCAGTCCCGCCTCCGACTATGTGAACGGCATCACCCTTCCGGTGGACGGAGGCTGGCTGGGCCGCTGAAACGCTTTCTGGAACCGGCAAAAAGGGGGTATCCTCAGACAGGATACCCCTTTTCTCCTTCCATACGAGACCGCGCTTTGCTCTTTCGCATACTCCAGCCGGCAGACGGAAGCTCCCGCTGCCGCCCGCGGACCAGGACGCAGAAAGACTATGACTATGAAGGATCCGGCTGTTTTTCCCAGCGCAGTCCGTCCAGATGGTGGGAATCGTTGAGCACCCGCAGGATGCAGCGGTCCTCCTCCACGTCGATGACCGTCAGGGAAGTATTGTCCAGTTCTATGCAGCGGTACAGTCTGGACCCCATATCCAGCAAGTGGAAGATGGCCAGCTTCAGGATCCCGCCGTGGGCCGCCACCACCACGGTTTTTCCAGTGTGCCGGTAAATTTCCTTAATGTCCTCCAGGGCCGACCCGACCCGGAGCCTGGCCCGGCTCAGAGATTTCTCTCCCGGCATGGGATAGTGGAACGGCTCCGTCCTGTATCTCACAAACGGATCCCCGAACTGCTCCGTCAGCTGCTCTTTGGTCAGGCCGTCCCACTCGCCGAAGTTCAGCTCCTTAAAGCCGTCCATGCACTGGATCGGCAGCCCTTTGGGCTCCGCGATGGCCCTGGCCGTATCATAAGCCCTGGAAAGAGGCGAGGCATATACCGCATCCACGGAAATGTTCTCGAACCGTTTCCCCAGAGCCGCAACCTGGGCCCGTCCCCGTTCCGACAGGGGAATATCCGCCTGCCCCTGGTACTGTCCTGTCTTATTCCACTCTGTTTCTCCATGTCTGATCAATATAAAACGCATTTTTCCATCCTCTGCTGTAGAATCTCGTGCCTCACTGCAAATATTTCCTGACATACTGTCCTGTATAAGAGACCGGGTTTTCCGCCACTTCCTCGGGAGTTCCCTGGGCAATGACCGTCCCGCCGCCGTCGCCGCCCTCCGGTCCCATATCGATCAGATAATCTGCCGTCTTGATCACATCCAGATTATGCTCGATGACAATAACGGTATTTCCATTTTCACACAGTCTCTGCAAAATTTCAACCAATTTGTGGACATCGGCAAAATGAAGTCCCGTAGTGGGCTCATCCAGGATATAGATGGTCTTTCCGGTGTCCCTCTTGGACAGCTCCGCCGCCAGCTTGATCCTCTGGGCCTCGCCGCCGGACAAAGTGGTGGAGGGCTGTCCCAGCTTGATATAGGAAAGCCCCACATCATACAGCGTTTCTATCTTGCGGCGGATGGAAGGAAGATTTTCGAAGAACTTCAGCGCCTCCTCCACCGTCATATCCAGCACATCGTATATGCTCTTTCCCTTGTACTTGACCTCCAGAGTCTCCCGGTTGTACCGCTTGCCCCCGCAGACCTCACAGGGCACATAGACGTCCGGCAGGAAATGCATCTCGATCTTCAGGATGCCGTCGCCGCCGCAGGCCTCGCACCGTCCGCCCTTCACATTGAAGCTGAAGCGGCCCTTCTGGTAGCCTCTGGCCTTGGCGTCCGCCGTGGAGGCGAACAGATCCCGGATCGTATCGAACACGCCTGTGTAAGTGGCGGGGTTGGAGCGGGGCGTTCTCCCGATGGGCGACTGGTCGATGGCAATGATCTTGTCCAGCTTTTCCACGCCCAGGATCTCCTTGTGTTTCCCCGGTATGGTCCTGGCCCTGTTGAGCTTCTTCGCCAGCGCCTTATATAAGATCTCGTTGACAAGAGAAGACTTCCCGGAGCCCGATACGCCGGTGACGCAGGTAAAGACGCCAAGGGGGATCTTGACATTGATATTCTTGAGATTATTCTCCGCGGCTCCCTTGACCGTCAGAAACCCTGTGGGCCTGCGCCTGACGGCAGGCACCGGGATCTTGATGCGGCCGCTCAGATATGCTCCGGTGACGGACCGTTCACAGGCCATGATGTCCTCCGCCTTTCCTATGGCCACCACCTCGCCGCCGTGGTCTCCGGCGCCGGGACCGATATCCACGATGCAGTCCGCGGCCCGCATGGTATCCTCATCATGCTCCACCACCAGGACACTATTGCCCAGATCCCGCAGATGGATCAAGGTCCTGAGCAACTTGTCATTGTCCCTTTGGTGGAGGCCGATGCTGGGCTCATCCAGGATATAGGCTACTCCCACCAGACCGGAACCGATCTGAGTGGCCAGCCGGATCCTCTGGGCCTCCCCTCCGGACAGAGTCGCCGTGGCCCTGGCTAAAGACAGATAGTCCAGCCCCACGTCCACCAGGAAGCCCACCCTGGCCTTGATCTCCCGCAGCACGAGACGGCCGATGGCGGTCTGGGCCGGAGTCAGCCGCTCCTCGATGTGCTCCATAAATTCCTTCAAAGCTCCCACCGACATGGAAGTGATCTCATAGATATTCTTATCGCATACCGTCACCGCCAGGGAAGTCTGTTTCAGCCTCTTTCCGCCGCATACCTTACAGGGGGTGATTCGCATAAAAGTCTCGTATTCCGCCCTGCTGGTCTCGGATCCCGTCTCCCTGTAGCGCCGTTCCACATTGCGGATCAGCCCCTCAAAAGCCACGTCGTAGATCCCCTCGCCTCTCTGGCCCTTATAGCGGACCTTGACGCTCTTTCCCCCTGTTCCGTAGATCAGAACGTCGTGGATCTCCTTGGGATAATCCTGGAACGGCGTATCCAGGTCAAACCCATACTCCTCACACAGGGCATCCAGGATCGCCCTGGTAAAGCTGCCCTTGGTGGTGCAGGACTGCCAGCCGCACACGGCGATGGCCCCCTGGCTGATGGACATGGACTTGTCCGGGATCATCAGATCCTCGTCAAACTCCATCTTGTATCCCAGTCCGGCACATTCCGGGCAGGCGCCGAAGGGATTGTTGAAGGAAAAGCTCCTGGGCTCCACCTCCTCGATGCTGATGCCGCAGTCCGGGCAGGCGAAGCTCTGGCTGAAGGTCAGCGTCTCCTCCCCGTCCACGTCCACCAGCATGAGCCCGTCCGCCAGCTGCATGGCCGTCTCGATGGAATCCGTCAGCCTCTTTTCGATCCCCGGCTTCACCACCAGCCGGTCCACAACGATCTCGATGTTGTGCTTGATATTCTTATCCAGACTGATCTCCTCCGAAAGCTCATAGAGGCTTCCGTCGATGCGCACCCTCACATAGCCGCTGCGCTTGGCCTGGTCCAGCACTTTCTCATGCCGTCCCTTCCGTCCCCGCACCACCGGCGCCAGAAGCTGGAGCCTGGACCGTTCCGGAAGCCCCATCAGCTGATCCACCATCTGGTCGATGGTCTGCTTCTTGATCTCCCGCCCGCACTTGGGACAGTGGGGGATGCCGATCCTGGCATAGAGAAGACGGAAATAGTCATAGATCTCCGTCACCGTCCCCACCGTGGACCGGGGATTCCGGTTGGTGGATTTCTGATCGATGGAAATGGCGGGGGAGAGACCTTCTATGCTCTCCACCTCCGGCTTTTCCATCTGTCCCAGAAACTGCCTCGCGTACGAAGAGAGGGATTCCATGTACCGCCTCTGCCCCTCCGCGTAAATGGTGTCAAAGGCCAGGGAGGATTTTCCGGAACCGCTAAGGCCCGTGAGGACCACAAACTTGTCCCTGGGAATATCCAGTGAAATATTTTTCAGATTATGCTCATTGGCTCCTCTGATCTTGATATATTTATCTGCCATACCGCACTCCCGTCACTTCGCGTATAAATATTTTTTCAGGTCCATCATCTGATCCCGAAGCTCCGCAGCCTGCTCGAAGTCCAGCTCCGCAGCCGCCTGCTGCATCTTCTTCTGGATCTTCTCGATGAGCCTGGTCAGTTCCTTCTCATCCATGGACTCCGGATCCTTGTCCAGGGCAACGCCCCGTTTCTTCTCCTTTTCCTCTGCCTTGGAGATGCTGATGAGATCCCGCACAGCCTTCTTGATGGTGGTGGGCGTGATGCCATGGGCCTCATTATAGGCCTGCTGGATCTTCCGGCGCCTCTCCGTCTCATCCAGAGCGGTCCTCATGGAATCCGTGATGGTATCGGCATACATGACCACATGGCCCTCCGCGTTCCTGGCCGCCCGGCCGATGGTCTGGATCAGGGACGTCTCCGAACGGAGGAATCCCTCTTTATCCGCATCCAGGATGGCCACCAGGCCGATCTCCGGGATGTCCAGCCCCTCCCTCAGCAGGTTGATCCCCACCAGCACATCAAACATATCCAGTCTCATATCCCGGATGATCTCGCTGCGCTCCAGGGTATCGATGTCGGAATGGAGGTACTTGACCCGGATGCCCGATTCCCGCATATAATCCGTCAGATCCTCGGCCATCCTCTTGGTCAGAGTCGTCACCAGCACCTTCTGTTTTTTCTCCACCTCTTTGTGGATCTCCGACACCAGATCGTCGATCTGCCCTGCCACCGGACGCACCTCTACCCTGGGATCCAGAAGTCCCGTGGGACGGATGATCTGCTCGGCCCGCAGCAGTTCATGGTCGGCTTCATAAGGCCCCGGCGTAGCCGATACGAATAAAAGCTGGTCGATCCGCTCCTCGAACTCAGCAAAGTTTAAAGGCCTGTTGTCCAGAGCAGAAGGCAGCCGGAACCCGTATTCCACCAGGGTCGTCTTCCTGGAACGGTCTCCGGCGTACATCCCGCGGATCTGGGGAACCGTCATATGGGATTCGTCGATGATGATCAGAAAATCGTCGGGGAAATAGTCGAAAAGGGTACAGGGCGGCGCTCCCGGCTCCTGCCCCGTCAGATGGCGGGAATAGTTCTCGATCCCGGAACAGAAGCCGGTCTCCCGCATCATCTCAATGTCAAAATTAGTCCTCTCAGCGATCCGCTGTGCTTCCAGCAGCTTATCCTCCCGGCGGAAATGGTCCACCTGTTCTTTCAGCTCCTCTGCGATGGTCTCCGTGGCGCGGAGCATCCTGTCCCTGGGCACCACATAATGGGACGCCGGAAAGACGGCGATATGCTCCAGCCGGCTCCTGGCTTCTCCCGTAAGGGGATCGATCTCCGAGATCCGGTCCACCTCATCCCCGAAAAACTCGACCCGGTAAGCCGTTCCCTCGCTGTAGGCCGGATAGATCTCCAGCACGTCTCCCCGCACCCGGAAGGAACCGCGCTTAAAATCCATGTCGTTCCTGGTATACTGGATCTCGATCAGCTTCCGGATCACGTCGTCCCGCTCCTTTTCCATGCCGGGCCGCAGGGAGATCACCATGTTCTTATAGTCGATGGGGCTTCCCAGCCCGTATATGCAGGACACGGAAGCGATGATGATCACATCGTCCCGCTCCGACAGGGCCGCCGTGGCCGAATGGCGCAGCTTGTCGATCTCGTCGTTGATGGAGGAATCCTTCTCGATATATGTGTCCGTGGACGGCACATAAGCCTCCGGCTGGTAATAGTCGTAATAGGAGACAAAATATTCCACTGCGTTATCAGGGAACATCTCCTTGAATTCTCCGTACAACTGAGCGGCCAGTGT
>CAJFUL010000045.1 GCA_904420245.1 Candidatus Paralachnospira avium | reverse complement strand
GGGAGTGCAGGCCCTGTTTGCCTCTGTTCTCAATATCAAGCCGGTCATGGGCGCCGACAAGGGCACCATCATCAAGCTGGATCAGGCCAGGGGCATTGACAAGGCCTTATCCAAGATGGCCCAGTGGGTGGCGAAGGAAGCCAGGGGAGCCCAGGATAAGACTTTGGCCATCGCCCATACCAACTGTCCGGAGAGGGCGAAGAAGGTCCGGGACCAGATCTGCCGGATGGTCAAGGTAAAGGATGTCTATATCGTGGATACGGCGGGAGTCAGCAGCACATATGCCGGAGACGGCGGGGTGATCATCGCCCTGTAGGCTGCGCGCTGCCGGAAGAAGAACCCTCCGGGGGATGCTCCCCGGAGGCTTTTTCTTTACTCTGTAGAAAGTTTCGTCTAAATCTATTCCGTGACGTGCTGCGGCGGAGAGGGCTCCTGCCGCTTACGCGGTCTTTCGCTTTGCTCCCGTCTTTACCGGATCCGGTACTCATCCGGGCCGGTGAAGGCCGCTGCGGCGCGCCGCCCATTTTTCCAAGACGCCGATGAGCCGGTAGAACCCCATGGACAGGAGGCACAAGAGCACGATGCTCATCATGACCATATCCATCTTGAAGACCTGGCTTCCGTAGATGATCAGATAACCCAAGCCCTGATCGGCCGCCAGGAATTCTCCGATGATGACGCCCACCAGACAGAGGCCGATATTGACTTTCATATTGTTGATGATCAGCGGGACGGAGCTGGGGATCAGCACCTTGCGCAGTACGTCCCATTTGCTGCCGCCCAGGGTGTAGATCAGTTTGATCTTGTCGGGATCTACGTTCTGAAACCCGGTGTGGAGGGTCATGATGGCTCCGAAGACTGCCACGGATACGGCCGCCACCACAATGGTCTTCATGTTGTTCCCCAGCCATACGATGAGGACCGGGGCCAGGGCCGATTTGGGAAGGCTGTTGAGCATGACCAGATACGGCTCCAGCAGTTCCGCCAGAGCCGGAAAGAGCCATAAAACCATGGCGGAGCCCAGGCCTATGGCCATCACCAGGAAAAAGCTCCCGGCGGTCTCCGCCAGGGTAATGCCGATATGGCGGAATATGCTGAAATCTTCTGTCATCCGGAGAAAAGTCTTTATCATCTGCGAGGGGCTGCTGAAAATAAAGTCGTTTAAAAGGCCCGTCTGGGCAGTCAGCTCCCAGAGTCCCACAAAGAGGACAAACAGCAGGATCTGTCCTGTCAGGACCAGATGCCTGCGGCGGGCCCTGGCCTTCAGATAGGCGGACTGGGCCTTGGACAAAGGCTTATCCATGGGCTTTTAACTCCTTCCATATTTCTTCAAAGTAACCGCTGAAGAGGGGAGAACTGCGCCGCTTGAGAGGGCTTCCGCAGTCCTCCTCAAAGGAGAGGGACAGGATCTTCCGGATCCTGGCGGGCCGTCTGGACAGGATCACGATGCGGTCCGCCAGAGTGATGGCCTCCGAGAGGTCGTGGGTCACCAGGATGGCGGTCTTGTGCTCTTTGCGGATGATGGAGCCGATGTCGTCGCCCACTTCCAGCCTGGTCTGGTAGTCCAGGGCGGAAAAAGGTTCGTCAAGGAGCAGGATATCCGGTTCCAGGGCCAGGGTGCGGATCAGGGCGGCCCGCTGGCGCATGCCGCCGGACAGGGCCGTGGGTGGCGCTTTTTTAAAGTCCGAAAGCCCGTAAGTATCCAGCATGGAATCCACGCGGTCTAGAGCCTTGGGAGTCAGACTGCGGCGGATCTCCAGTCCCAGCTGCACATTGTCATAGACGGTCCTCCATTCAAAGAGATGGTCCCGCTGGAGCATATATCCGATGTTGGCGCCGGAGGTGCCAAGGGGTTTTCCGAAGAGCCGGATCTCCCCGGCTTCCGGAGCGATCAGACCGCTTATGAGGGAAAGCAGGGTAGTCTTTCCACAGCCGGAGGGTCCCACGACGGCGATGAACTCTCCCGGTTCCACAGACAGGGAGATGTCGGAGAGGGCTTCGGTCTCGCCGGTTATGGAGTGGTAAGAAAAGCTTACGTGTATCAGTTCAAGGATAGGTTCCATAATCGTCCTCCGTTTCTTCATATGTTATTATATGGGAAGGGGAAAACAGAGGTGATTGGGAGGAGAAAAGCCGTTTGCATATCGGCGGCTTCCGGTTTATGATAGAGGATGAGACAGGAAGGAGGACAGCCCATGGAGAAGATTCTGCTGGTGGACGACGAGAAGGAGATCGCGGACTTATTGGAGATTTATCTGAAAAACGACGGCTTTGAGGTACGTACCTGCTATACGGGCGGGGAGGCCCTCGCTTATCTGGAGGAGGAAACGGCGGACCTGGCTCTTCTGGATGTGATGCTTCCGGATATGAGCGGATTCCGCCTCCTGCAAAGGATTCGGGAGAGCCGGTTTTTCCCGGTGATCATGCTGACGGCCAGGACCGAGGATATGGATAAGATCAAAGGGCTCACGCTGGGCGCCGACGACTACATCACCAAGCCTTTCAACCCTCTGGAAGTGACAGCCAGGGTGAAGACCCAGCTGCGGCGCTATAAACGGTACAATCAGGCGGCCAGGGAGGAGGAGAAGGATGAATATGACATCCGGGGCCTCTTCATCAACAGGGCTACCCATGTATGCCGCCTGTACGGGGAGCCGGTCTCCCTTACGCCGCTGGAATTCGGCGTGCTCTGGTATCTGTGCGAGCACAAGGGGCAGGTGGTCCCTTCGGAGGAGCTGTTTGAGGCGGTCTGGAAGGAAAAATATCTGGAAAACAACAGCAATACGGTCATGGCCCATATCGGACGGCTCCGGGAAAAGCTGAAGGAGCCGCCCAGGAAGCCTAAATTTATCAAGACCGTATGGGGAGTGGGGTATAAGATCGATGGGTGAGGACAAGAAAGGGATGCATATGGGAAAGGCCATGTTCCTGCGGATGCTGGCGGCCCTGGCCGTTTATACGGCGTTTGGCGCCGCCTTGTATCTGCTGGCCATGTCTTTTTTCCGGGGAAGGATCTGGCAGGGGGACGAGTGGATCTACCGGGCAGCTTCCTGGGCCTATCTGCGGATCGAATGGTTTGTCATGGGGTATCTGACCGCCGGGTATCTGGCGATCCTGTATCACTTCTGGAAAAAGCCGTTTTCCTATCTGGACGCGGTGGCGGAAGCGGCTGAGACGATGTACCGGCAGGATGACAGCATGGTGAGCCTGCCGCCCCAGCTCAGTCAGACCGAGAGCAGGCTCAACCGGGCGAAGCTACAGTTTTTGCGCAGCGAGAGGGCCGCCAGGGAAGCGGAACAGAGGAAGAACGACCTGGTGACGTATCTGGCCCATGATCTGAAAACGCCCATTACCTCCATTATCGGATACCTGACCCTGCTGGAGGATGAACCTCAGATCTCCCAGGAGACCAGAGGCAGGTATCTTTCCATCGCTAGGGAGAAGGCGGAGAGGCTGGACGATCTGATCAATGAGTTTTTTGAGATCACCAGGTTCAACCTGTCCCATATCACCCTGGAAAAGACCTGGGTCAGCCTGGAGCGTATGCTGCAGCAGCTGGTCTTTGAGTTTGAACCCATGCTGCGGGAGAAAGCGCTCAGATGTGAGCTGACGTGCCCGGAACCGGTCCGGCTGGAATGTGATCCGGACAAGCTGGGCAGGGTATTGGACAATCTCCTGAAAAATGCCGTCAGCTACAGCTATGAGGGGAGCGTGATCCGGATCGGCCTCTTCCGGGAGGGAGATAAGGTGAAGATCGTTTTTGAGAACCGGGGCGATACCATACCGGAGGAAAAGCTCCGGCGCATCTTTGACCAGTTTTTCCGGCTGGACAGTTCCAGATCTTCAAGGAGCGGAGGAGCAGGTCTGGGGCTGTCCATCGCCAGGCAGATCGTACAGCTCCACGGAGGGACGGTCACGGCCTTCAGCCAGAATCATGTGATCCGGTTTGAGGTGACGCTGCCGGCGGATACGGGAATGTAAGAAAATCGTAAGGATTCCATAGGGAAAAAAGCAGGATTCCGGAGGAAGGATTTGAAGAACAGAAGCCGCCGTTTTGATAGCATAGAGCTGTCAGAACGGCGGCTTTTGCCGTACAGAGGAGGTTGCGGACATGAAGAAAACGATTCTTGTATTATTTGGAGGCTGTTCCGCCGAATACGCGGTTTCCCTCCAGTCGGCCTATGGAGTCCTGACCCATTTGGACCGGGACCGGTATGAGATCCTGACCATGGGTATTGACCAGGAGGGCCTCTGGTATCTCTATGAAGGCCCCTGGGAAAAGATACCGCAGGATACCTGGAAGGAGGCGTCCTGCCGGAGGGCCTTTCTCCTGCCGGACCGGCAGATACACGGGATCTTCTGTGAGACAGAGGAGGGAGGCAGATACAGGAGGATCGACGTCTTGCTTCCCGTTCTCCACGGAAAAAACGGAGAAGACGGCACGGTGCAGGGCATTGCGGAAGCGGCGGGGATCCCGGTGGCCGGCTGCGGAGTCCTGGCTTCGGCCCTGGCCATGGACAAGCACAGGGCCCATATCCTGGCGGAGGCGGCAGGTATAGCGGCGCCCAGGGGAACCGTGGTGCAGGGAGCGGATGCGGATGAGGTCATATGGAAGGCGGCGGAAGGGCTTTCCGGCCCTTTGTTCGTGAAGCCGGTCCGTTCCGGCTCTTCTTTTGGGATCACCAGAGTCACGGACAGGGGGCAGCTTCCGGAGGCGGTCCGGAAGGCGGCGGCCTACGACCGGGAAGTGCTTTTGGAGGAGCAGGTGGACGGCGTGGAGATTGGCTGCGGAGTCCTGGGCACCGGCAGGCTGGTGACGGGACGTCCCGATGAGATCCAGCTTTCCGGCGGCTTCTTTGACTATGAGGAGAAATATACCCTGAAAACCTCCAAGATCCATATGCCTGCCCGCATCAGCGCGGAAACGGAGGAACAGGTGCGAAAAAGCGCGAGGCAGGTATATAGGGCTTTGGATTGCTCCGGTTTCGCCAGAGTGGATTTTTTCCTGACGCGGGATGGAAAGCTGTATTTCAATGAAGTCAATACCATTCCGGGAATGACGGCGCACAGCAGGTATCCCGCCATGATGCAGGGGATCGGCCTCTCCCTTTCGGAGGTGCTGGAACAGCTTTTGGAGGAGGCGTGTCCATGAAAGAACTGGTGCTCACAAGGGAGCAGATCCACAGGGGAAGCCTGATTCTGGTGAATAAGAGCCATCCCCTCAGGAAGGATGGAAGAGAGGACTGTGTGCCGTTCCGGTCCGGGGGCCTGCTGCATGCTGAGGCGGCGGCCTGTCTGGAGCAGGCGCTCAAGGCAGCGGGAGCGCTGGACCAGGTGCGCCTGGTCAGCGGATACCGGGACAGGAAGGAACAGGAGCAGATCTTCCGGGATTCCCTGGCGGAAAACGGCAGAGAATTTACGGAACAGTATGTGGCCCTGCCGGGGTGCAGCGAGCATGAGACGGGACTGGCCGCGGACCTGGGCGTCGCGGGCGGCGGGGGAGATTTCATCCGGCCGGAGTTTCCCGGGGATGGAGCGGCCGGCAGATTCCGGAGGCTTGCGGCAGACTATGGATTTATCCTGCGGTATCCGGCCGGGAAGGAGACAGTGACCGGCATTGGACAGGAGCCCTGGCATTTCCGGTATGTGGGGACTCCCCATGCGGCCCTTATGGAAGAGAGGGGACTCTGCCTGGAAGAATATGCAAAGGAGCTGGAAGCCTATCCCTGGGAGGGAGGAGGGCCGCTCATGGGACCGGATGGGACGGAGATCTATTATGTGGCCGCCGGAGGCGCCGGAAAGGTTTCACTGGAGGTGCCGGAGCATATGAGGGCAGAGGTCTCCGGAGATAACCGGGATGGATGGATCCTGACGTTTCGGAGGGGATGAAGATGGAGAGAAAAGACGCTTATCCGGCCGTCGACGGCTTCCGGCTGGCGGCCGCTCTCCTGGCCGTTTCCATCCATATCTCGCCTCTGGAGGCTCTGAGCGGGGAGGCGGACTTTGTCCTGACGCGGATACTGGCCAGGACAGCAGTGCCTTTTTTCTTCATGACGTCTGGCTTTTTCCTGACGGAGGGAGGAAGCGGCACGGAAGAGAACATGAGGAGATTCACCGGACAGATGCTCGCGCTCTATGGAGTATCCATCCTTTTATATCTTCCGCTCAATGTCTATATGGGATATTTCCGGGAGGGGATGACTCTGGCGGGGTTTTTGAGGGATTTGGTCTTTGACGGTACTTTGTATCATCTCTGGTATTTTCCGGCGGTCGTCCTGGGCGCGTGGGTATCCTGGCTCCTGATCCGCAGGTTCGGATACGGGAAAGCGTTTGCCGCCGCCGGTTTCCTCTATCTGGCCGGACTTCTGGGAGACAGCTATTTCGGACTGGCAGAGAAGGCGAAGCTCCTCCGGGAGATCTATGAGGATTTGTTCACGGTATCCGGATACACCAGGAACGGGCTGTTTTTTGCTCCTGTCTTCCTGACGGCGGGGATGTATCTAGGAGCCAGCCGGGATGGAGAGGCGCCTGGAAAACGCCGTTTCCTGGCGGCCGGATCTCTCCTGTCTTTTCTGGCCATGGCCGGGGAAGCGCATGCGGTGCGGGCTCTGGGATGGCCCCGCCATGACAGCATGTATCTGTTCCTGGTCCCCTGTGTATGCTTTCTGTTCCGTTTCCTGCTGACTTTCCGGGGAGTCAGGAAGAAGGCGCTCCGGGATGTATCCATGTTCCTCTATGTCGCGCATCCCATGGTGATGGTGGGGCTCCGGTTCGCGGCAGGGCTCTTTTCTGTCAGGGAATGGCTGACAGGGCATCCGCTGGTCTTTTATCTGCTGGTCTGCGCCGTGTCCCTGGCGGCGGGATATGGGTTCCACTGTCTTGCGGCCGGGCGGAGGCGGACACGCGCCGGAAAGAGCCGCGGACGGATCTGGGCGGAGATCAGCCGGGAAAACTTGAAGAATAACGCAGAAGCGCTCCGGAAAGATATGGGAGAGGGCTGTAAGCTGATGGCGGTGGTGAAGGCCGACGCCTACGGTCACGGCGCCGTCTGCGTATCCCGATGCCTGAACCGGCAGGGGATCCGGCATTTCGCGGTGGCTTCCCTGGAGGAAGGCGTGGAGCTGAGGAGAGGAGGGATCCTGGGGGAGATCCTGATCCTGGGCTGGACGTCTCCTTCTGAGGCGGGGAAGCTCCGACGCTACCGCCTGACCCAGACGGTCTGCAGCCTGCGCCACGGCAGGGCTCTGGAGCGGACAGGAGTGAAGCTCCAGGTCCAGCTGGCGGTGGATACGGGTATGCACAGGCTGGGAGTGGGAGTCGGAAAGGTTTCCGGGATCGAACGGCTCCTTTCCGGAAAGAATCTGGACTTTACGGGGATCTATACCCATCTGGCCACCGCCGACGGCACGGCGCCGGAAGACAGACAGCTCCTGGAATTACAGGAGAGGCGTTTTTCCGGTCTCTTGGAGAGGCTTAAGGAAGATGGATTTTCACTGCCTGCCGTCCATTTCCAGAGCAGCTACGGGCTTTTGAACGGGAAGGGCGCTCCGGCGGACTATGTGCGGACGGGCATCCTCCTATACGGGGCGCGGAGCAGCCGGGACTGCCGCATGGACAGAACGCTCCCTCTATGTCCGGTGCTTTCCTTAAAGTCCTCCCTCATCCTGGTCCGGCAGATGAAGGCCGGAGATACGGCCGGGTACGGCAGAGCGTTTCAGGCGGAGCGGGACTGCCGGATCGGCGTGGTGCCCGTGGGCTATGGGGACGGATGGCCCAGGAGCCTCTCCTGTGGAAAGGGAGCCGTCCTGGTGCGGGGGAAATATGCGCCCATTGCCGGGAGAATCTGTATGGATCAGATGCTGGTGGATCTGACGGAGATCCCGGAGGCCATGGAGGGGGATGGAGTGACTTTGATCGGAAGAGACGGAGAGGAAGAGATCACGGCGGACCTGGCCGCCGGATGGGCCGGGACCATAGCCAACGAGCTTCTGTCCAGGCTGGGAAAACGGGTAAAGCGGCGTCTGGTGTGAGATCTGCGGGCGGGAACTTTTGAAAGTTTCCGCCCGCAGGAAAAAATGCTGGTTGACAGAAAAGGAAACCTATAGTATATTAGTAACGTTGACAAGCCTCTCAGGCTTGGAGACTTGCTTCCGTGGCTCAGTTGGTAGAGCAATTGATTCGTAATCAATAGGTCGCCGGTTCGAGTCCGGCCGGGAGCTTGCAAGACGGATGGACAGCCGGGCAAAGGTTTTTTGCCCGGCTGTTCCGGCGTGAGAGGACCTGTCAGGGACCGGTGGCTGCGGAGGACTGGCAGGTCCATATGCCGCGGTTCCGGGAAAGAAAAGCTCCGGAAAACGGAAAAAGGTCGTGGGGCTCGTCATCGCGGCGGTCATCGTAGCCGCGGCCATTGTGACCGCGGTGCTGCTCCTGGGGAACCGGAAGAGCGGGAGCAGCATCCAGGCGGCGGCCGAAAGCTGGCAGGATCTCATGGACATTTATATGGAAGCAGTCTTTGAGGGCGACGGAGAGGCAGTTATGGAGCTGGTGCCGGATGAGCTCCTGGAGGAGATCTATGATGTCTCGGACGACGGGGACGGATATGGTGAAATGGCACAGAGGCTGGAGGATTATTTTGCAGAAACGGTCGATGTCATGACAGCGAATGCGGGAGAGGACTGGTCTTACGCATGGAGCATCATGGGGGACGATAACATTTCCTGGGAGGACCATACGGAGGATGATTTTGGACGGCTGCTCAAGGAGCTGAAGGTAGAGGGGCTCAAGAAGATCACGATCTATTTTGAGATCCATACAAGCACAGATCAAAAGAGCGCCGCCGGATTGATCCATTTGCTGGTAATCGGGACAGAAGACGGATGGAGCCTGGCCAGCGTGGCGGATGTGGGGAACGCGGAAAGTGACTGGGATCTCCTGGATTGGAATCTGTGCTATCTTAATTATTTAAATTATTGAAAAGAAACGCTTGCATTTTTAATGCCGATGGTGTAGAATACTGCAAAGAAAAGACAAGTGTGCGTGAAGCACAGACAGAAAAGCAGTTGGATCAAACGAGGAGAATGATTATGGAAATCAAAGAGAAGCTGAGAGTAGGCGTTCTGGGCGCCACCGGTATGGTGGGACAGAGGTTCGTGTCCCTTTTGGAGGATCATCCCTGGTACCAGGTGGTGACGGTGGCTGCCAGCCCCAGGAGCGCCGGCAAGACTTATGAAGAGGCCGTAGGCGGCCGGTGGAAGCTGGATACTCCCATGCCGGAGAGCGTGAAGAAGCTGGTGGTCAAGGACCTGCATGACATCGAAGACGTGGTGGCGGATGTGGACTTTGTCTTCAGCGCCGTAGATATGACCAAGGACGAGATCCGGGCCATCGAGGAGGCGTATGCCAAGGCCGAGGTGCCGGTGGTCTCCAACAACAGCGCGCATCGCTGGACGCCGGATGTGCCCATGATGATCCCGGAGCTGAACCCGGAGCACGCGGAAGTGATCCAGTATCAGAAGAAGCGTCTCGGCACCAAGAGGGGCTTTATCGCCGTGAAGCCCAACTGCTCCATCCAGAGCTACACCCCTGCCTTCCATGCCCTTCGGGAGTTCGGCGTGAAGACGGCGGTGGTCACCACATACCAGGCCATTTCCGGAGCCGGAAAGACGTTCCAGGACTGGCCCGAGATGGTGGACAATGTGATCCCCTACATAGGCGGTGAAGAGGAGAAATCCGAGCAGGAGCCCCTCAAGATCTGGGGAAAGATCCAGGACGGCGTGATCCAGAAGGCGGAAGGCCCTCTGATCACCTCCCAGTGCATCCGCGTGCCGGTCACCAACGGACATACGGCGGCGGTCTTTGTCAGCTTCGATAAGAAGCCTTCCAAGGAAGAGATCATCGAGAGGTGGAGGAGTTTTGAAGGAGAGCCCCAGAGGCTTGGCCTTCCCAGCGCTCCCAAGCCTTTCCTGAAATATTTTGAGGAGGACGACCGTCCCCAGGCCAGACTGGACCGGGATTATGAGAACGGCATGGGCGTGACCCTGGGCCGTTTGAGAGAAGATACGGTGTTCGATTACAAGTTTGTGGGACTTTCCCACAATACGGTCCGGGGCGCTGCGGGAGGAGCCATCCTCTGCGCGGAGCTTCTGACGGCCAAGGGATATATCACAAAGAAATAAGATCTCCATGCGGCGGAAGCCGCGCATCAAAAAAGGATCCTGTCATGCAGGATCCCTATAGCCCCAAAAAGCCTCCGGGATCCGGAGGCTTTTGCTCTTATGCGGGGAGCGCCTGTGTTCCTCGCAGGTTTTTAAGATTCCGTCACATGGTCAAAGCCCTGGCTCAGGATCGTGACCACATGGCTGTCGGCCAGGGAGTATATGACAGTCTTTCCCTCCCGGCGGAACCGGACCAGGCTGCTCTGTTTCAGGAGCCGGAGCTGATGGGAAATGGAGCTCTGGCTCATGCCCAGCAGCTGGGCGATGTCGCAGACGCACATCTCATGTTCCATGAGGGTATAGAGGATCTTGATCCTGGTGGGATCGCCGAAAAGCTTGAACAGATCGGCCAGCCGGCTTAAAAGCGCATCGTCCGGCGTCTGTTCTTTCAGGGCGGCCACCAGCTCCCGGTTGATGTGGGTGTGATCGCAGACCGGCATCTCGTAAGTGTTTTCCTGTCCATTCATCGGTGCATCTTCCCTTCTTTCCATGTATCAGTTTACTACCGGTCCGCAGAAGTGTCAATCAGCTTCCCAAAGGACAGGTTTCATGTTATACTAAAGAAAAAATCAAGGAGAGGGCAGGATATGACAGAAAATCAGGCAAAAAAAGAGCTTCAGGACGGAAAAGCTGTCCTGGGAATTGAGTTTGGTTCCACCAGGATCAAGGCGGTGGTCATCGGCAGCGATCACACTCCTCTGGCTCAGGGGAGCCATGACTGGGAAAACCGGTATGAAAACGGCTTTTGGACATACAGCCTGGAAGATATTTGGGAGGGTCTCCAGGACTGCTACAGGAGCATGACGGAAGAAGTAAAGGAAAAATACGGCGCAGAGGTGACGGGCTTTGACGCCATCGGCTTCAGCGCCATGATGCATGGATATATGGCCTTTGACCGGGCGGGAGAGCTTTTAGTGCCTTTCCGCACCTGGAGGAACGGTACTACGGGGGAGGCGGCGGAAAAGCTGATCCGGCTGTTCCATTACAACATTCCGGAGCGGTGGTCCATCGCCCATTTATATCAGGCCATGCTGAATGGGGAAGAGCATGTGTCTTCCATCGATTATGTGACGACGCTGGCCGGATATATCCACTGGAAGCTGACGGGAGAGCGCGTGCTGGGCATCGGAGATGCCTCCGGGATGTTCCCCATCGATCCGGTGCGGAAGGACTACCAGGAAGGAATGGTCCGGGATTTCGACAAGCTGGCAGGGGAGATGGGAATGCCCTGGAAGCTGCGGGACATCTTTCCGGCCGTGCGGAGCGCCGGGGAGCCGGCCGGATCTTTGACGGAGGAGGGAGCCAGGCTCTTGGATCCCTCTGGAAAGCTGAGGGCGGGCATCCCGCTGTGCCCTCCCGAGGGAGACGCGGGCACCGGCATGGCGGCCACCTGCAGCGTTGCGGAGCGGACCGGGAATGTGTCGGCGGGGACTTCAGTCTTTGCCATGATCGTACTGGAAAAGGAGCTGTCCCAGGTATATCCGGAGATCGACCTGGTGACGACTCCGTCGGGAAAACCTGTGGCCATGGTCCACGCCAACAACTGTACTTCCGATATAAACGCCTGGGCAGGCCTGTTCCGGGAGTTTGCCGAGTCCATCGGAGTGAAGCCGGATATGAACCAGGTGTTCACCACCTTATACAGGAAGGCCCTGGAGGGGGATCCCGACTGCGGAGGCCTTTTGTCCTACGGTTATCTTTCCGGCGAGTTCATCACGGATGTGGCGGAGGGACGTCCTCTCTTCGTGCGCAGGCCGGACAGCAGCTTTACGCTGGCCAATTTCATGCGGGCCCATCTGTTCTCCGCTTTAGGAGCGCTGAAGATCGGCATGGATATCCTGGAGAAAGAACAGGTCCAGGTGGATGAGGTCCTGGGTCACGGCGGTTTCTTCAAGACAAAGGGAGTGGGGCAGAGATTCCTGGCCGCGGCCATGGGCACGGATATTTCCGTGATGGAGACGGCCGGGGAAGGAGGAGCCTGGGGCATTGCCCTGCTGGCTTCCTACCTGGTGAACAGGCAGGAGGGAGAAGCGCTGGAGACGTATCTGTCGGAACGTGTATTCGCCGGTATGGAAAAGGTCTCCGTATCTCCGGATGAAAAGGATGCAGAGGGCTTCCGGGCCTTTATGGAACATTACCGGAAGGGCCTTCCGCTGGAGCGGACCGCGGCTCAGTATTTTTCATAAGCATGAGGGGATGGATCCCCCGCATACCATGTAGCAATGGTGTGCGGGGGATTTTTTTATGGTATGGTTTTCCAATATGATGATCCCGGCGGTCATCTGTCTGGTGGCCGCGGGAGGGCTCCTGGCCGGCCGTCCTGTCTTTGAGGATTTCATAAGAGGAGCCAGGGAAGGCTTAAAGACGGTGGCCGGGATCCTGCCTACGCTGGTGGGGCTGATGATCGGGACAGGTGTGCTCCGGGCTTCCGGCTTTCTGGATCTTCTGGCGGCCGGACTTTCCAGGTTCATACCGTCGTCCATCCTGCCGGCCCAGGTGCTGCCGGTGATCCTGGTGAAGCTGTTCTCCTCCTCGGCGGCCACAGGGCTGGCCCTGGACATCTTTAAAGAATTCGGGCCGGATTCCCTGTCGGGGAAGATGGTGTCCATCGTCTTGAGCTGTACGGAAACGGTTTTCTATACCATGAGCGTCTATTTTATGAGCGTAAAGATCAAAAAGACCAGGTATACCCTGGCCGGAGCCCTGTTTTCCGCTGCCGTGGGAGTCTGCGCCAGCGTGATCCTGGCGTTATATATCTGAAAAAAACGGTTGACAATAAAAATGAATGTTGTTAAAATAACACCGTGCAAAAAATGTTAGGTATCGAACAATCTGGACAAAGGAGAGCAGAGCATGGAAAGGGAAAAACGTCATATAGGTCTGGCGGTGAACAAGACGTCGAAGCTGATCCACCGGTATATGGGGAGGATCGCCGCCATCAAATATGCCGATGAGATGACGGGGACCCACGCCTGGATCCTCAATTATCTGTACAGCCATAAGGACGAGGCGATCTTCCAGCGGGACATTGAGAAGAAGCTGGGGATCCGGCGGTCCTCCGCCACGGGGCTTCTGCAGATGATGGAACGGAACGGGCTGATCTACAGGGAACCGGTGCCCTACGACGCCCGTCTGAAGCGGATCGTGATGACGGAGGCGGCCATTTCACTCCGCGACTCCATTGAAAAAGAGATCGATGCCTTCGAGCGGCAGATAAGCCGCGGCTTTTCCCAGGAGGAGCTGGATCAGCTTTTTTACCTGCTGGAGAAAGTCCGGAACAATCTAAACGAGGAAAATGAGGTGACAGTATGATAAAAAGACTTGCTTCCAGTATCAGACAGTACAAACGGGTATCGATCCTGGCACCGCTTTTTATTGTGGGAGAAGGGATCCTGGAGGTGATCATCCCGCTTTTGTTGGCCAGTCTCATCGACAATGGCATCAATCAGGGAAATATGAACGCCATCCTGTGGACCGGCCTCTGGCTGGTGGTCTGCTGCGGCCTGTCCCTGACCTGCGGCGCGCTGGCGGGGAGGTACGCGGCCAAGGCGTCGGCGGGGTTTGCCAGGAACCTGCGCCATGATATGTATTATAAGGTGCAGGAGTATTCCTTCTCCAACATCGACAAATTTTCAACGGCCAGCATTGTGACCAGGCTGACCACGGATGTGACCAATGTGCAGAACGCGTTCCAGATGATCATCCGTATGGCGGTCCGGTCTCCCATACTCCTGGTCTTTGCCCTGATCATGGCCTTCGGCATCAATGCCAGGCTGGCGGTGATCTACGTCTGTGTGATCCCGGTGCTGGCTGTGGGCCTGTATCTCATCGCCACCAGGGCCCATCCCCTCTTTGAGCGCGTATTCCGCACTTACGACAAACTGAATATGGTGGTGCAGGAGAACCTTCACGGCATCCGGGTGGTGAAGTCCTTTGTCCGGGAGGAGCATGAAAAGGAAAAATTCGGGGAAGTATCCCAGAGTATTTTTAAAGATTTCAGGCGGGCGGAGCGCATTGTGGCCTTCAATATGCCCCTTATGCAGTTCGCCATCTACACCTGCATGCTGCTCCTGTCCTGGATCGGCGCCAGGCTGATCGTGGGGAGCGGAGGCGCCGTGGGAGGCATGACCACAGGACAGCTGATGAGTATGTTCTCCTACACCATGCAGATCCTCATGAGCCTGATGATGCTCTCCAACGTCTTTGTCATGATCATCATCGCCAAGGCTTCCGCGGAGCGTATCGTGGAGCTTCTGGATGAGGAGAGCGACATCAAGAACCCGGAAGATCCCATCATGGAGGTGGAGGACGGTTCCGTATCGTTCCGGAACGTATCCTTCAGCTATGCCCGGGACAAGAAGAAATTCTGTCTCATGGACGTAAACCTGGACATCCGTCCGGGGGAGACGGTGGGGATCATAGGAGGCACCGGTTCCTCCAAGAGCTCTCTGGTCCAGCTGATCCCCAGGCTCTACGATACCACGGAGGGCTCCGTGAAGGTGGGAGGCCATGACGTGCGGGAATACGACATCGAGGCGCTCCGGAACCAGGTGGCCATGGTGCTCCAGAAGAATGTGCTGTTCTCCGGCACCATCAAGGAAAATCTGCGCTGGGGGAATCCGGATGCCAGCGACGAGGAGCTGCGGCACGCCTGTGAGCTGGCTCAGGCCGACGGCTTCATCCGGGAATTTCCGGACGGCTACGACACATATATCGAGCAGGGCGGCTCCAATGTGTCCGGCGGACAGCGGCAGAGGCTCTGCATCGCCAGGGCGCTTTTGAAAAAGCCCAAGATCCTGATCCTGGATGATTCCACCAGCGCTGTGGATACCAAGACCGATGCGCTGATCCGCAAGGCGTTCCGGGAAGAGATCCCCGATACCACCAAATTCATCATCGCCCAGAGGGTCTCCTCCGTGGAGGATGCGGATAAGATCATCGTCCTGGACGGAGGACGGATCAATGGATTCGGCACCCATGAGGAGCTTCTTAAAAACAATGAGATCTACCGCGAAGTATATGAATCCCAGGTGAAAGGAGGAGGACAGGATGAGTAAGACAGCAAAAAAAGCCGGGAGTTCAGGGATCGCTCTGAATGGAAAGACCGTCAAGAGACTTTTTTCCTACATTGCCGGGCAGAATAAGTTCCTGTTTGGGGTGGTGGTCGTCTGCATCTTTTTCAGCACGCTGGCCAATGTGGCAGGTTCCCTGTTCCTTCAGGTCCTGATCGACGACTATATCGAGCCCCTTCTGGTATCTCCGTCGCCGGCGTTTACAGGGCTGATACGGGCCATCCTCACCATGGCGGGCATCTATGGTCTGGGCGTGCTCTCTTCCTTTTTCTATAATTTCCTGATGGCCGGCATCTCCCAGCGGGTCCAGAAGAGGATCCGGGACGATATGTTTGCCCATATG
>CAJFUL010000044.1 GCA_904420245.1 Candidatus Paralachnospira avium | reverse complement strand
GCTCTTCGGGGTCCGTTTTCTGTTTTTAGGCATAAAAAGGGAGCCATTGCTCCATAGATGATTTCTCATCTATTTTGCAACGGCCCCATTTGTATAGGAAAATCTAAGCTTTCGCCTTACGGTGTTCTTTCTTGACATCGATAAAATGGAGGATCACATCCACTGCCCCGTCGAATCCCACCGCGCTCCGGTTGATGCACAGATCGTAGCTGCCGACGGAACCCCACTTTTTATTGGAGTAATAATTATAGTAGGAGGAGCGCTTTTTATCGGTCTTGGTGATGAAATCCTTGATCTTGGATGGTTCGATATGGTAATGCTCCTTCAGGTACTCTACCTTGTCGTCATATGTGGCCGTGGTAAAGACGGATACCATGTTGGGATATTCCGCCAGCGCGTAGTCGGCGCAGCGTCCTACGATGACGCAGGATTCCCGGTCTGCCAGCTTCTTGATGGTGTCGAACTGGGCCAGGAATACCTTCTGGTTCAGAGGCATATCGATATAACCGGAGGGATTGTAGCTCATGGAATACGTATCCATCACCAGGGAATACAGGAAGCTGTTGGTGGGCTTCTCGTCATGATGCTGGAAGATCTCCTCGCACAGTCCGCTGTCCTTGGCTGCCAGGGCCAGAAGTTCTTTATCGTAGCAACGGATCCCCAGACGGTCCGCCAGCTTCTGACCAATGAATTTTCCGCCGCTTCCGCACTCTCTTCCGATGGTAATGATCAAATTCCCGTTCATATACTTCAACTCCTCTCATCCGCTTATTATATTTGTATCATACAACATTTTCTTCCGAAAGTACAGTTATATATGCAATTTATTCAATAATTTTTCAAAATATTCCGGAAGAGGAGCTTCAAATTCCAAATATTCTCCAGTCCTGGGATGGACAAAACCAAGGACTTTGGCGTGAAGAGCCTGGCCGCCGATGGGAAAAACCGGTTTTGCCGGCCCGTATACCGTATCGCCCAGGAGTGGGTGATGGATGGAGGCCATATGGACCCGGATCTGATGGGTCCTGCCCGTTTCCAGGCGGCATTCGATATAAGTGAATTTTTTTAAGGGGCTGAGGATATGATAGTGGGTCACAGCCGGTTTTCCGTTTTTTTCATTGACCGCCATTTTCATCCGGTCGGACGGGTTTCTCCCGATGGGGGCATCTACGGTGCCGTCGCGGGTAAGCTCTCCGTGGACGATGGCGTGATACCGGCGGGTAATGGTATGGGCTTTCAGCTGCTCGGCTATGGAGTTATGGGCCGTGTCGTTTTTGCAGACTAAAAGAAGGCCTGTCGTATCCCGGTCGATGCGGTGCACGATCCCGGGCCGCAGGACTCCGTTGATGCCGGAGAGCTGTCCTCTGCAATGATAGAGGAGACCGTTGACCAGCGTATGGCTGTCATGGCCGGCAGCGGGATGGACCACCATTCCCTTCGGTTTGTTGACCACCAGGAGGTCTTCATCCTCATATACGATGTCCAGCTCCATGGGCTCTGCCTCTACGGAAAGCTCTTTGGGCTCCGGGATCTCCACCAGGATCTCATCTCCTGCCCTGAGCTTGTAATTGCCTTTTACAGGACTGTTTCCCACAGTGATGCATTTATCATCGATGAGCCGCTGCAGATAGCTCCTGGAGGGCAATTCCGGCTTCTGAGACAGGTATTTGTCGATCCGCTCGCCTGCCTGCTCCGGAAGGATCCGGTAAGAGAAACGGCTCATGCGTCCTCACCGCCTGACGGTTTCTTCTTCCGGAACCGTTCCGGAAGGAACAGGGAAAGTTCCTTGTCCTTATAATAGAACAGGAAAAAGATCACAAAGGCAATGCCGGATACTACCACATAACAATCGGCCACATTGAAGATGGGAAAATCGATCAGGGAGAAATAAAAGAAATCGATGACATATCCCCGGAAAAGCCGGTCGATCAGGTTTCCCAAGGCTCCTGCGGCCAGGATGGAAAGGGTCAGCCGCATGGGGAAAAAACGCCTGCCAAGAGGCGCTTTCCAGAGGACGTATCCGATCAGCAGGAGAACCAGGATGGTCCCGGCCAGGAAGATCCATCTCCCGCCCTGAAAGAGCCCCCAGGCCATCCCGCGGTTTTCCAGATAGGAAAGCTCGAAGACTCCGTCGATGATGGGATACGCATCTCTTCCCTTCAGCGCAGAAGCGGCGGCCAGCTTCGTGATCTGGTCGATCACCACCAGGACCGCAGTCAGCAGCAGATATGCAGTCAGTACCAGCGGTTTCTTCTGTGTTTTTTTATCCATAAAAGGGTTTCCTCCTTATCTGGCCAAGTATTCCAGAGCTTTTTCCATCTCTTCAAAGGTTACGGTCCTGTCGATATAGGCTTCTCCCATTTCCTTAAGAAGGATGAACTGGATCACGCCGGAATCCATCTTCTTGTCATGCTTGACGGCTTCCAGGATCCGGGAGGCGGGAAGGCTGTCAAAACGGACCGGGAGGCCGAAATCGGAAAACAGCTCTTCCAGCTGCTGCAGCTCTTCTTTTTCCAAGAGCCCCCTGGACATGGAGATCCAGGCCGCCGCCACAGAGCCGGCCGCCACACAGGCGCCGTGGCTCATGGAAAAGTGCATCTCCTTTTCGATGGCATGGCCCAGCGTATGGCCGAAATTCAAAAGAGCCCGGAGACCCTTCTCTGTGGGATCCTCCTCCACCACGGCTTTTTTGATGCGGCAGCTCCCCTCCACCAGCTTGAGAAGCTCCGGAAGCTCCCTGGCCCGGATCTTTTCCCGGTTTTCCCGGATCCACTGGTAGTAGGAACGGGAACGGATGCAGCCGTGCTTGATCACTTCTCCCATGCCGGAGGCGAACTGGCTGTCCGGAAGAGTCGCGAGGACAGAGAGGTTCATATAGACCAGCTTCGGCATATAAAAAGCGCCCACCATATTCTTATAGGAGTCAAAATCAACGCCGGTCTTTCCGCCTATGCTAGAATCCACCTGGGAAAGCAGGGTCGTGGGGATCTGGACGAAAGAGATCCCCCGCAGATAGGTGGCTGCGGCGAATCCGGTCAGATCGCCGGTGACGCCTCCTCCCAGGGCCACCAGGAGATCCTTCCGGTCAAAGCCCTGGAGGATCAGGAATTCATAGAGATCCCGCACCGTATCCAGAGTCTTCTGCTGCTCTCCTGCCGGGAATACAAAGGATACGGCCTTTCCGGCGGCCTGTCCGCAGATGTCCAGCACTTCTCTCAGATAGAGAGCGGCCACCTGGCTGTCGGACACGACGCAGATCTTCCGGCCGGCCGGTGCAAGGATGTCCAAGGAGGCGCGAAGCTCCCCGAAGGAGTCGGATAAGACAATGGGATAGGCGGGATTTCCGTCCCGGTATACCTGAATGGTTTCTGTATTGGTCATGATCGTCACCCCGTTAGTTGTATTTTCGGATACGGACCATTTGACGGCCCTTTTTGGTGGAGGAAGTCACTCCGTCATAGATGAATTTTCCGGCGCCCCGGACGGAGATCACATCTCCCTCCCTGGGAGCGGCCGTCAAGGACGTGCAGAGCCTTCCGTTTACAAAGACCCGCTCTGCCTTCAGGCAGGCAGCCGCCGCGGACCGGGAGCCTCTTAGCATCAGGGCCAGCAGAGCATCCATCCGGACGGAAGCTACGGAACCGGACAGTTCGGTATAGGAAACCTGTCCCTCCAGGCTTGAAAAGGGAACGCGGCTGCAGTGCACCGGATTTTTCCGGACGGAGGTCAGCTGGTCCATCAGGAAATCTGCCATGGTGTCCAGACAGAGGACGTAGGCGTACCCGTCTCCCGTCAGGATGTCTCCGATCCTGCTCCGCTCGATCCCCAGGTTCAGGATGGCGCCCAGGTAATCCCGGTGTGTACAGGGAACCGAGAACTTTCCCGCCGAGGAGGATATGCAGATGGGAACGATGGGAAGACTTTCCCGTCCCGCATCCTCCATATAAACAGGAAGAAAGCAAACAATCTTCCTCTCCGCTCCCTCATATCCGCCGTCCAGACGGACGCGGACATGGGAAAACTCCGGCATGGCCGACAGAAAAACTGTTTGCTCGTGTAAATTCAAAAAATCCGTATAAACTGGAATATCCCTTCCACAGGAAGCATCCGCCAGATCCGCCAGATGGCGCAACAATACCTGATCTTCTTTATCCATCGGTCTCTCCATCAGTCGGCGTATCCGGAACCGCCGTCCATCAGATCCTCAAAATCTCCGGACAGTTCCACGGACTGAGGCGTGGCGATGAAAATATAGCTGGAGATCTTCTGCAGGTTTCCATTCATGGAATAGCAGGCGCCGGATGTAAAGTCGATGATCTTCTGGGCCGTTTCCGTGGGGATCCCTTCCATATTGATGACCACGGCCCGTCCGCTCAGCAGGGTATCGCAGATCTCCCTGGCATCTCCCAGGCTGCGGGGCTTTACCATGCAGACTTCCATCCCGCCTCTGGTGGCGGAACGCATGGGCACTACGTTGGATGTACTGCGGTTCTTTGTCCTTGCGCTGTTTTCCGGCATTGCAGGCTCCTCCTCCTGAACAGCCTTCTTTTCCCGGTGGAAAAAGCTTCTCTTGGGCTGTTCCTCTTCATAATCCTCGTCATCGTCGTCATACAGGTAATCGTCTTCGTAGTCGTAATCGTCGTCGTCGTTCAGCTTCATGGAGTCTAAAAATTTATCAATGAATTTACTCATGGGTAAAACCGCCTTTCCTATTTTTACTCACCTATCATTATCAATGTTTTTAGGGGCTGTGTCAACCGATAATCGATATTTTTTTACCGGATGATGTCCTGATCGGAAACCATGGAGGCATTCAGGACGATATGGTCGTAATTGCGGATGCTGTAGGAGACATTTTTTCTCACGATGCAGTATTCGCTGTTTTCATCCAGGATCTCCACGTATTTGAATACGGCATATCCGCGGTTGATGTTATAAACGCCTTTCAGAGTTTCTTTTTCGCCTATCTGGTACCGTTCATTGGAGTCCGGCAGCACCAGGGTGTTCCCGTCCTGGAAATCTTCTGTGGAGACAAAGCAGAAGTCTCCCTCTTCCTCTCCCGTGGTCTCCCTGAGGATGTCCGCCTCCACGAACTCGATGCCTCCGTCGGAAGTCTCCCGGTAGAAGCCTTCGTTGGAACTGTTTCCACCCATGGTCAGGAAATCCATGGGGATCTTGTAAGCTTCCTTCTCCGTGACGGCCGTCTGGGGGATCTTCAGGCCGGAGACCTGGGAATTTTTGACTTCAACCTCCACAAAGCGGTCGCCGGCGAACTGCACCATGTATTTGGTGAGATCCAGCTTCCCGTAGCTGGCGCCGTCGGCTCCCGTGACAATGGAAAAAGCGGCTTCCGCTTCCAGATCCTTTTGAGGGAACCGGACCGATACGGTGGTCACATCCGTATAGTTGGACAGCTCCTCCTCCGTCAGGGGGATCATCACCGACCAGGCATCTTCCGTGATCACCTTATAGACCGGGGAGCCGCTCTCCACGGACTGGCCTCCGGAATAGGTGTTTTTCTGATAATTTTCTTTGGAAAAAGTGTCTGCCGTCACCTGTTCTGCCGTAAGGCCCTCATATCCGTCGGTGGAATAGACCACGATCCCGCTGGAGGAGGCATAGCACCTCTGCAGGGACAGGGACTGGCCGGAATCGGTCATTTCCTGGAGGGCGCTCAGATTGATATACTCCATCAGCATGGAAGAAAGCGTCGTGTTGGTGTCGTACACCTCATAAAAACGGTCGTCCGAATAGGATGCGCTGAAGGACTGGAGGACGGATTTGAGCTCCTTTAAGTCCTCATCGGAAAGACGGCTCTCCTCACCCGCCGTCTGATCCAGATAGGAGGCCACGGAACCGTCGGCATCCACCGTGTAGACCAGATTTCCCACGGCGGCCCGCTCCTTTTCCTGGATATAATAATTGATATAACCGGAGCCCTCAGAGGAAACGACGGTCTCCGTCCTCAGGATCACGCCGGTATAGTAGGAATCGTTGGCAATGTCGCCCTCCAGGACTTCATACATCTGGATCTTGGGCTTTATGGCGTACTGGATCAGTACCACGATCAAATATAAAAAAATAACGGCAAATACCACCATGCCGATATTGATATTTTTCGGTTTTTTGTAACGGATAATCTTTTTTGCCACAGATCTGCTCCTTAAAAAGGAAAATCTTCCCATAATAATCTGACCAAAAAGGAATACACTAAAAGAAAAAAGGAGGGAACAACCATGAATTCAAAACCACTGGATTATACAGCACTGGCAATCGTGATCATCGGCGCGGTAAACTGGGGGCTCATCGGGTTTTTCCGGTTCAACCTGGTATCCTTTCTCTTCGGGGATATGACGCTGCTCTCCCGCATTGTCTATGGCCTGGTAGGTATATGCGGCCTGTACCTCATCAGTCTGTTTGGCCGTGTG
>CAJFUL010000043.1 GCA_904420245.1 Candidatus Paralachnospira avium | reverse complement strand
GCTGTTAACCGAGTTGTTGTAGGTTCGAGCCCTACTCGGGGAGCTGATGAGTTATAACTGAAAAGCTCCACGGAGTTTTACAATCTCATAAGGCTCCATGGTCAAGCGGTTAAGACACCGCCCTTTCACGGCGGTAACAGGGGTTCAAATCCCCTTGGAGTCACTCAATTTCATATGGCGACATAGCCAAGTGGTAAGGCAAAGGTCTGCAACACCTCTATCGCCGGTTCAAATCCGGCTGTCGCCTCGAAAGAAGCTCAGGAATGTTTGTTCCTGAGCTTTTTATTGTTCTATAGGAAACTTCGTTTCCATAGAGCAAAACACTCCGTGGGACCTGGCTGCGGCGGAGAGGGATCTTGTCGCTTATGCCTCTCCGCTTTGCATTGGCCGTCTCGAAACGGGAGCCGCAGGCACTTCGCAGCCCGCCGCAGACGGAGGATCCGGGGAAAGCGGTTTCCTTTTTACCGGCGAGCTGGCGAGGTCCTGCTCCGGATGATCTTGTCTGCCGGGAAAGCGGCGGGATCGGAAAGCGCAGCGATTGACAGGGGCAGGCAGCCGTGATATAGTTGAGATGTGGTTTCATATAACAGAAAAGAGTTTTATAATATGAAACAAATAGCGAAATCCAGATACCCAGGCATGCTGTTCTTCTGCGATACCGGCGGAAAGAAAAAAAGCCACGGCCGGTAAGCCATGGCGGAAAGATCTTTCGTCTTGGAGGGGATCTGTTTTACAGCGCCTTATATCCCAGCTCTCTGGACAGCCGTTCTCTGGCGGCCAGCAGAAGGCTGGTGTTTCTTTCCAGCACAGCATCCGTGATCCTGGTCATGGGGGCCGTGATGCTGATGGCATACTGGCAGCTGCCGCTGAAATCTTTCAGCGCGGCGCCGATGGAGTAGAGACCAAGCTCCGCTTCCTGGCGGTCGCTGGCGTATCCCAGTCTCCGGACTTCCCGGATATTTTCCAGAAAAGCCTCCAGGGAAGTAATGGTATAGGGAGTCTTCTGGACCGGTTCCAGAGAAGACCAGACAGAGACGATCTTCTCATCCGGCAGAGCGGCCAGGAGAGCCTTTCCGGTGGCGCAGCAATAGAGATCGTTGAAAACACCGATCCTGGAGTACATCTGATAAGAATAATCGTAGGATTCCACCTTGTCCAGATACAGGATCTGGTTCCCTTCCAGTTTGACCAGATGGACCGTTTCATGGCACTGGGAGCAGAGCTCCTCCAGGAAGGGGTGCAGACGCTTCAACAGTCTGTTTTTGGAATAGCAGGCGCTGGACAGCGCCAGGATCTTGTAAGTGAGCTGATAATGACTGGTGACGGGATCCTGTTCCGCATATCCCAGACAGATCAGAGATCGCAAAAGGCGGTGTACGGTGCTTTTGTGAAGTCCCACCCGGTTGGAGAGCTCAGTCAGATTCATGGATTCTTCCTGGGCCAGAGTTTCCAGGACTTTGAAAAGGCGTTCTGCGGATTGGATAGGATTGTCGGTCATAAGCGGCTCCTTTCTGTGTCGGACTGACAAACTGATTATAAATGATTTCAAAAAGAAGTTCAAGAAATTATAAAAGGGAGGAAATAAAGATGCATGGAAATGTGAAGGAGATCATAGGGGAACTTAAGCTGATCCCGGTGGTCAAGCTGGACAGTGAGGAGGATGCGGCTGCTCTGGGCGGAGCTCTGCTCCGGGGCGGGCTGCCGGCTGTTGAAGTGACTTTCCGGACGGAGGCCGCTGAGAGCTGTATCAGGAGGATGCGCCGGGAATATCCGGATATGCTCATAGGAGCCGGCACCGTGATATGCGTAGAGCAGGCGGAAAGGGCTCTGGAGGCGGGGGCGGGATTCCTGGTCTCTCCTGGGACTTCGGAGGAACTGCTGCAGTTCGCGGCAGAGCGGCAGGTGCCCATTTTCCCGGGAATCTGCACGCCGTCGGAAATCATGCGGGCGCTGGCTTTCGGCTGCGATGTGGTGAAGTTTTTCCCGGCGGTCCCCTATGGCGGCGTGAAGACCATCAAGGCTCTGGCGGCGCCTTTTCCCCAGGTGAAGTTCATGCCCACGGGCGGGATCCAGGAGGAAAATCTGGGAGAATTTCTGGCTCTGCCCCAGGTCATCGCCTGCGGAGGCAGCTGGATGGTGAAGGACAGCCTGATAAAGGAAAAGCAGTTTGACCGCATCGAAGAGCTGACCAGAAGGGCCATGGCACTTATAAAGGAGGGCGCTTATGCTGGTGCTGGCCATTGAATCCAGTACCAGCTCGGCGAAGGCCCTGCTTTATGATCCGGAGACCGGAGTGGTGGATTCCGGCCGGAGCGCCTACGGGCCGGAGCTGGAACAGGATGGAAAGACAGATACGGACGGGGTATTCCGTCTCACGATGAAGACGGCGGCGGAGCTGGTGGAACGGCACAGAGAGCGAAAAGGAGAGATCATGGCCATCGGTCTGTGCGGCACCTGGCACAGTCTGGCAGTATGCAATGGAAAAATGGAACCGGAATCTCCCACGTTTTCCTGGAATTTTCCGGGAACGGCGCCTTTTTGCCGGGAGATCCGAAAGGACAGGGAACTTACGGACCGGATCTACCGGGAGACGGGATGTATGCCCCACGGGACGTATCCCCGCCATGCGCTGTCTTATCTGAGGGCAGAGGGCATGGAACTGGCGGATAAAAAGCTGGTGACTCAGGGCGGCTATCATTTTTATAAGCTGACGGGGGAGTTTTGGGAGACGGCCTGTACCCACAGCGGGAGCGGGCTTATCGATCTGGACCGGAGGGATTATGATGCCTTTATCCTGGATCATCTGGGGATCCGCCGGGACCAGCTGGGCGCGCTGGTCTCCTACAGGGATACTCGTCCGCTGAACAGGAAGGGGGCGGCGCTTCTGGGGCTTCCGGCCGGGATCCCCGTGGTCCCTGCCCATGCGGACGGGGCTTTGAACCAGATCGGCAATTACGCCGGGAGAAAAGGGATCATGACCTTGTCCGTGGGTACCAGCGGAGCCCTGCGGCTGTCGGTGGACAGGCCGGTGGTCCCCGCCGGAAAAGAGCTGTGGTGCTACTGCGGAGCCGAAGGCTGGATTTCCGGGGCGGCTGTGGCAGGAGCCTGCAACTGTGTGGACTGGTTCATGGAGACGGCCCTGGGAGGCAGGTTCCGCTATGAGGAACTGGAGGCGCTTCCGGAAAGGACGGAAGATATTCCGGTATTCCTGCCCTTCCTCTTCGGAGAGAGATGTCCGGGCTGGAGGGATGACAGAAGAGGCGGCTTTTTGGAGCTGTCGGGACGGCACACGGGGGCGGCCTGCTACAGGGCGCTTCAGATGGGGATCCTGTTCAGCCTCTATCAGTGTTATGAGATCCTGTGCCGGGAATGGGGAGAGCCGGGGGAGATCATCTTATCCGGCGGCATCGCCAACTCCGCAGTGTGGACGCAGATGGCCGCGGATATTTTCGGGAGAGATCTTCTGGCGGCGGACTGCGCCAACGCTTCTTCCATGGGAGCGGCGGTGCTGGCCATGCATGGAGCCGGCTGCCTGGAGGATATAAACAGTTTTAAGGGAGATTATGAGCTGGCAGTGCCGGTAAAATGCCGGGAAGAAAACAGAGAGTATTATGACAGGCAGTACAGACGGTATCTGGAAGCTTACGGAGGAGAGAGAGCATGAAGATTTTGGTGACACCTACTTCACTGGGACCGGACAGCAAGGCCGGCGCCCTGGAAAAGCTGCGGAAATTTGCGGATGAGATCGTGTATAATGAAACGGGAAGGCCTTTGACGGAAGAAGAGCTGATCGAAGCGCTGGATGGCTGTGAAGGATATTTGGCCGGTCTGGATCAAGTGACGGGACGTGTCCTCCGGGAATCCAGGAGCCTCCGGGCCGTGTCCAGGTACGGGGCAGGCTGCGACCGCGTGGATATAAAAACGGCCAAAGAGCTGGGCATCCAGGTGTCCAATACGCCCGGGGCCAACGCGGAGGCGGTGGGCGAGCTGGCGTTTGCCATGATCCTGGCCTTGGCCAGAGAGCTTCCCAGGCTGGACCGCAGCACCAAAGAGGGAGGCTGGATCCGGTCCGTGGGGACGGAGCTCTCCGGCAAGACCCTGGGGATCGTGGGACTGGGAGCCATCGGACGGGTGGTGGCCAGATGCGCCTCCGGATTCCAGATGAAGGTGACGGCTTATGATCCTTTTATCCGGGAGGACTACTGTCTGGCCCATGGGATCGAAGCGCTGTCCTTTGAGGAGCTGATCTCCGGAGCGGACGTCATCTCCCTCCATCTGCCTCTGACGGAAGAGACCAGGCACATGGTGGACCGGGAGGCGTTTCGGAAAATGAAGGATGGAGTGATCCTGGTCAATGCGTCCCGCGGCGGCATCGTGGATGAAGAAGCGGCCTGCGAAGCGCTGGCATCCGGCAGGCTCGGCGGTCTGGGACTGGACGCTTTCGAGACGGAGCCTCCGGCAGGGTCGCCTCTGTTCCAGTATGAAAATGTCATTGCCACACCCCACACAGGCGCTCATACGAAGGAAGCATCGGAGAACATGGCCCGTATGGCCGTGGACAATCTCATCGGGATGCTGACCGGAAAGGGCTGCCCCTTCTTAGTAGGATAAGCAGGAGGAAAAGCGATGGAACTTTTTTGGAAAGCGGACGGAGAAGAAGGACTTTCGGAGGAGCAGATCCGGGAGGCGGTGAGACAGACTCTGGAGCAGGCGGGAAGGCCCCTTAAGCGGGTCCTGATAGTCCCGCCGGATTTTACCAGGTTCCACTCCAACGCAGGCTTTATCGTCAACTGCTGTTACCATCTCCTGGAGGAGAAGGGCTGCCATGCGGACATCCTGCCTGCTCTGGGGACCCATGCGGCCATGAGCCGGGAGCAGTTTTCGGCCATGTATGGAGACATTCCCTTTGAACGTATGCTGGTGCACGACTGGCGCCGGGATGTGATGTCCCTGGGAGAGGTGCCTGGGACATGGATGGAGGAGATCACGGAAGGGCTCTGGAAGAAACCGGTGCAGGCAGAGATCAACAGGCGGGTCATGGATCCCTCCTACGACCTGGTGCTGTCGGTGGGACAGGTGGTCCCCCATGAGATCGTGGGAATGGCCAGCCATGCCAAAAACTTGTTTGTGGGAGTGGGAGGCAGCGATATGATCAACCAGTCCCATATGGTAGGAGCAGTCTACGGCATGGAGCGGATCATGGGAAAGGACAAGACGCCGGTGCGGCGGATCTTTGACTATGCCTGGGAACATTTTCTGAGGGAACGGCCTGTCATCTTTATGCTGACGGTGACGACGGCTCCTGAAGGGAGGATAAGGACCCACGGACTGTTTGCCGGGGATACCAGGAAGGTGCTGGAAGAGGCGGTGGCCCTTTCTCAGGAAAAAAATATCCGCTTCCTGGACCGTGAGATCTCAAAGTGCGTAGTATATCTGGATCCGGCGGAATTTCACAGCACCTGGCTGGGAAATAAGGCCGTATACAGGACCAGGATGGCCATAGCCGACGGAGGGGAGCTTTTGATCCTGGCTCCCGGAGTTTCCCAGTTCGGTGAGGACGAGATGTGTGACAAACTGATCCGGAAATACGGATACTGCGGGCGAAAGAAGATCCTGGAGCTTTTTGAGAAGGAAAGAGAGCTTCAGGAGAACATGGGCACGGCGGCCCATCTGATCCATGGATCCAGTGACGGACGCTTCCGCATCACTTACGGAGTGTCCCGGATCCCGGAAGAGGAGATGAGGGGAGTGGGCTTCGGAGCTGTCCCCTATGAGGAGGCGGCCAGGCGGTATCCGCCGGAGAAGCTGAAAGACGGATGGAACCGGATGCCGGACGGGGAGGAGATCTATTATATCTCCAATCCCGCGTTGGGGCTCTGGATCAATAAAAAGAGGTTTGAGGGGCTTTGAGAAGGCCCGGAAAGGAGATCGGTATGGGGAAAAAAGCAATGATCACGGGAGGCAGCAGAGGCATCGGAAAGGGCATCGCCCTGGCGCTGGCGGCGGAGGGCTATGATGTGGCCATCACATATGCTTCCAAGAAAGAGGCGGCGGAAGCGGTGGCAGAGCAGATCCGGCGGGAATACGGCAGGGAGGCTTACTGCTTCCAGGCTTCTTTGGAGATCCCGGGAACGGCTCACCAGGTCTTTGAGCAGGCGGTGGAGAAGCTGGGAGGACTGGATCTTTTGGTCAACAATGCCGGCCTTACCATCTGCGAAAGCATCCAGAATATCACGGAGGAGAATCTGGACCATCTGCTGAATCTGGATTTCAGGACCTTTGTCCTGCTGATGCGGGACGCTTCCCGCTATATGATCGACCACGGGATCCGGGGGAATATCATCAATATCACTTCCTCCAGAGGAGAGAGGGCTTATCCGGAGTGCGGCGTATACTGCGGCCTCAAGGCAGGGCTGATCCATGCGGTCCGGGCCTTTGCTCTGGACGTGTCCGCCTATGGGATCCGCATCAATAATGTGGCTCCGGGAGCCACTAGGATCCGTACCAAACAGGAAATGGCGGCCATGGAGACAGGTGACGCCAGCGACTATTTCTGGAGAAAAGAATATGAAGATAAGACGAAGGAGATCACATCGGATTTCTGGGATGAGCTGGGAGAGCTGATCCCTCTTGGACGGGCCGGCACGCCGGAGGATGTGGCCAATGCGGTGGTATTCCTGGCCTCGGACAAGGCGTCCTATATCACGGGCATCACTCTGCGGGTGGACGGAGGCCTGATCCTGCCCGGTATGCCGGAAGGCTTCGCGGGACAGGGAGCCGTGGCTTCCGGCGGCTGGGGACGTCCGGAACCGGAAAAAGGGAGGAACGGAGATGATCTGTGAGTTTCTGACCGGTTCCTATGCTTCGCCGGAAGAGGAGGGCATCTGCCGGTTCTGCTTGGATACGGAACGGGGAAAGCTGGAAAAGCTCTGGGGCGTCCGGGGGCTCCGGAATCCCTCCTGGATCCTCCTTGATAAAAGGCGGGATATCCTGTATGCGGTCCGGGAAACGGTGCCGGAGGGCGCTGTGGCCGCCTTCCGGATGGAGCCGGAGGGCATACGTCTCCTGAATGAGCTGGAAAGCGGCGGAGCGGATCCCTGCCATCTGAGCCTGGCGGATAAGGGGAGGCTTTTGCTGGCGGCCAACTATACGGGGGGATCTTTGGCGGCGTTTTCTCTGAAAGAGGACGGGAGCCTGGAAAAGCGGGTGCGGCTGGCGGCGCATCACGGCGCGGGGCCCGATCCGGTCCGCCAGGAAGCTGCTCATGTCCATTTCTCGGAGGAACGGGATGGGATCCTCTATGTGACGGACCTGGGACAGGACAGAGTATTCCGCTATCATCCGGACGAGAGGCTTGCGGAAGCGGACGAGCCGCTTTCGCTCCCGCCCGGTTCCGGCCCCAGGCATCTGGCCTTCCGGGACGATATGCTGTATGTGCTCTGTGAGCTTGCGGGGGAGACGGCGGTCTTCCGGAGGACGGAAAAAGGCTATGCGCTCTGCCAGCGGCTCTCCATGCTGCCGTCGGGCTTTTCCGGGAAGAACATTGCTTCCGCCATCCGGATCTCCGGCGATTTCCTTCTGACGGGAAACAGGGGCCACGACAGTCTGGCGCTGTGCCGCATCGGGGAGGACGGGGAGCTCAGCCTTCTGGACATCGTTCCCTGCGGAGGGAAGACTCCCAGGGATTTCGCCCTGATGGGAGATTATGTCCTGACGGCGGACCAGGATTCGGACTGCCTTTCTGTGCTCCGGCTGGACCGGAAGAGAGGGCGCCTGGAGGATACCGGGATCCGGGCCGGGACCGCGCGGCCTTCCTGTATCTGTCCGGTGTGACGCTCCCATGCAGAGGGGCGTTTGGCTCATGTATAAAAATACTCCTTGCGTGATACTATATCTTGTGGTATGATGTTAGAACACGACCCAAATGTGGTAGCAAATGAGAGGAGAAGGAGTATGACCATCGAGGAATGGCTGGGGAAGGACAACCAGCTGGGAATTGATATCTGGCAGAGAAAATACTGCTATGAAAAAGAAGATTTTGAACAGTGGATCCAGCGCATCAGCGGAGGCAACCGGGAGATCGCCCGCCTCATCAAGGAAAAGAAGTTCCTGTTCGGAGGGAGGATCCTGTCCAACCGGGGGCTGGAATATGTGGGGAGGAAGATCACCCTTTCCAACTGCTATGTGATCGAGCCGCCTAGGGACGAGATCGAGAGCATTTTTGACTGTGCCAGGAAGCTGGCCAGGACTTACAGCTACGGCGGCGGCTGCGGCATCGACATTTCCGGGCTGAGCCCCAGAGGAGCCCATATCAACAACGCGGCCAAGGAGACCACCGGCGCCGTTTCCTTCATGGATCTGTATTCCCTGGTAACGGACCTCATCGGGCAGAATGGACGCCGGGGAGCGCTGATGATCTCTCTGGACTGTTCCCATCCGGATATTGAGGCCTTTATCGATCTGAAGACGGATCTGACCAAGGTGACGAAGGCCAATATCTCTGTCCGGGTCTATGACGACTTCATGGAAGCGGTCAAGGAGAACAAGCCCTATCATCTGCACTACACCAGGGAAGCCACGGGAGAGACCATTGAAAAATGGGTCAATGCCAGGGATATTTTCCGCAAGATCGCGGAGACCAACTGGGATTACGCGGAGCCGGGCGCTCTGTTCTGGGACAGGATCAAGAGCTGGAACCTCCTCAGCAATACGGAGGAGTTTGAATACGCGGGAGTGAACCCCTGCGCCGAGGAGCCTCTTCCCGCCGGCGGGAGCTGCCTTCTGGGCAGCATGAACCTGTCGGAGTTCGTGAAGGATCCTTTCACGCCGGAGGCTTCCTTTGATTTTGACGAGTTTAAGCAGTGCGTGGCCATCTGCGTCCGGGGCATGAATGAGGTGCTGGACGAGGGCCTTACGCTCCATCCCCTGGAGGAACAGCGGGAGAGCGTGAGACAGTGGCGCCAGATCGGCCTGGGGATCATGGGCCTGGCGGACATGCTGCTGAAGCTGGGCGTCACTTACGGAGAAGAGGAGGCGGTGGAGCTGTGCGACAGGATCGGCTTCGCCATGGCGGATACGGCCATCGCGGCTTCCGCCATGCTGGCCAAGGAAAGCGGCGCGTTTCCCAAGTGCAACACCGGTGAGATCATGGAGACGCCGTTCTTCCTCCACAATACTTCGGAGCCCACCAGGGAGCTGGTGAAGAAGTACGGCCTGAGGAACTCCCAGCTTTTGACCATCGCGCCGACGGGGACGCTGTCCACTATGCTGGGGATCTCCGGAGGCATCGAGCCCATCTACGCCATCTATTACGAGAGAAAGACCGAATCCCTCCATGGGAAGGACGTATATTACAAGGTATACACGAAGATCGTAGAGGACTATATGAAGGATCACAAGCTGACGGACGACACGCAGCTTCCCTCCTGCTTTGTGACGGCCATGACTCTGGACTACCGCTCCAGGATCCATATGCAGGCCATCTGGCAGACCCATATCGATGCCTCCATCAGCTCTACGGTCAATGTGCCCAAGCAGTTTACGGTGGAGGAGACGGAGTCCCTCTATGAATATGCGTATGAGAAGGGGCTAAAGGGCATCACCATCTTCCGGGACGGCTGCAAGCGCGCCGGGATCCTGACGGTGGAAGAGCCCAAGAAGGAGAAGAGCGCGGCTGCCGGAGAAGGGCTGGAACGAGGCGAGATCATCCTGGTCAACGACGATGTCATCGGGAAGAAACGGAAGCTGATCACCGGCTGCGGAAGCCTCCACTGCATCGCCCTCTTCGATCCCTATACGGGCGCGCTTCTGGAGACGTATCTGAGCAAGGGCTCTACGGGAGGCTGCAACAACTTCATGATCGGCCTGTCCAGGATGATCTCCATCAGCGCCAGAGGCGGCATTGACATCTATACCATCATCGACCAGCTGAATTCCACGGGGTCCTGCCCTTCCTACACGGTGCGGCGGGCCACTCAGAAGGATACCAGCAAGGGCTCCTGCTGTCCCATGGCGGTGGGAAATGCGCTGCGGGATATGTATAATGAGGTGCAGGAGGAGCTGGCCAAGCAGGGAGAGAATCCCAGCCATGTGGCGCCCAAGGCTCCCAAGCCCCAGGCAGTGAAGAGCACCGACCAGAAGCTGCGGTGTCCCGAATGTGGGGAACCGCTGGTGTTTGAAGGCGGCTGCAATATCTGCAAGAGCTGCGGATGGAGCAAATGCTTTTAAAGTATGAAAATAAAGAACCGCCTCAGAGCGTCTGCTCTGCGGCGGTTCTTTTGTCTTCCGGCAGGTCAGTCTTTGTGCCTGCTCCGCCGGATAGCCTTGACGATCTCCATGATGGGGATGATCAGCACAGCCAGCAGGATGGCGATGGCGTATTCCATCAGGGAAATATGAGTAAACCCGAAGGCCTTGCTCAAAAACGGAATGTAGATCACTGCGGTGGTGCACAGGAAGGAAAGGATCATGGCGCCCCACAGGAACTTATTATGTCCCTTGATCCTGAATATGGAGTATTTCCTGGACCTCATATTGAAGGAATGGAAGATCTCCACCATGGACAGGGTCAGGAAAGCCATGGTCATGCCGTCGGGGCTGGCGGCGATCTCAAACCGGCCGGACTCGATAAAGTGTCCGATGAAATAAGCCGATAAGGTCAGGAAGGCGATGATGATGCCCTGGAAGGCCACATCGAAGCCGAGGCCGCCGGCGAAGATACCGTCGCTGGCATTTCTGGGAGGCCGTTTCATGATGTCGGATTCTTCCTGCTCCATGCCCAGGGCCAATGCCGGGAAGCAGTCGGTGATCAGGTTGATCCAGAGCAGATGGACCGGCTTCAGGATCGTAAAATTCAGCAGGGTCGCCATGAAGATGGCCAGCACTTCCGCCAGGTTGGAGGACAGCAGGAACTGGATGGACTTGCGGATATTGTCGTAGATCCGGCGTCCTTCTCCCACTGCCGAGACGATGGTGGCGAAGTTGTCGTCCGCCAGTACCATATCCGCCACGTTTTTGGTCACGTCCGTACCTGTGATCCCCATGCCTACGCCGATGTCCGCGCTCTTGATGGAGGGAGCGTCGTTGACGCCGTCGCCGGTCATGGCCGTGATGCAGCCCTTGGCCTTCCATGCCTTTACGATACGCACCTTGTGTTCCGGCTGTACCCTGGCGTATACCGAGTAGTGCTCCACATTCTGGAACAGCTCTTCGTCGCTCATCTCATTGAGCTGGGAGCCGGTGACGGCCTCGTCGCCGTCCTGGAGGATCCCAAGCTGCTTGGCGATGGCCACGGCGGTGTCTTTGTGGTCGCCGGTGATCATGACGGGCCGGATGCCGGCCTGGCGGCACTCCCGGATGGCGTCCTTTACTTCCGGACGGATGGGGTCGATCATGCCGGAGAGACCCAGGTAGCAGAGATCCTCTTCCAGATAGGAAGCCTCATAATTTTCAGGCTCCTTATCCCAGATCCGCATGGCGCCGCTCAGGACACGGAGGGCCTGGTCGGCCATGGATTTATTGGCGGCCAGGATCTCCCGGCGGAGGGCATCCGTGAGGGGAACCTGTTTTTCCCCGTCCCACATGAAGGTACAGCGTTTCAGGACCTCGTCGGGGGCGCCCTTGGTGAACTGGATGATGGAGCCGTCCGCGGTCCTGTGGACGGTGGACATCATCTTCCGCATGGAATCAAAAGGCGCTTCGCCGATCCTGGGGTAGTCCGCGCTCAGCTGCTTCTTGGGAAGGCCCTGGGCGGCGGCATCGTTGACGAGGGCACATTCAGTAGGCTCGCCCACTGCATCTCCGTCTTCTCCAGGTTCCGCGTCGGAACAGAGCGCCATGGCGGTGACCAGCCGCGCCGTATCGGTGCAGGAGTGCTCCACCACGGTCATCTTATTCTGGGTCAGAGTACCAGTCTTGTCGGAGCAGATGGTCTGGGTACAGCCCAGAGTCTCTACGGCAGTCAGCTTCCGGATAACGGCATTCCTCCTGGACATCCTGGTGACGCCCATGGAGAGGACGATGGTGACTACGGCGGCCAGGCCTTCGGGGATGGCTGCCACGGCCAGGCTGACGGCTACCATGAAGGTATCCAGTACGCTCTCACCGGAGATGTTGGGGTATGCCCGGATCAGATCGAGAGCGAAGATGAACAGGCAGATGCCGATGACCAGGAAGCTGAGGATCTTGCTCAGCTGGTTCAGCTTCTTCTGGAGAGGAGTAGCCTCGTCCTTGGCATCGATCAGAGCGTCGGCGATCTTGCCCATCTCTGTGTTCATGCCGGTGCCGGTCAGGACGGCCCGTCCTCTTCCGTATACCACGGTGCTACCCATGTATACCATATTCTTTCTGTCTCCCAGAGGGATGTCCTTTTCAGAACCCAGGGACAGGACCTTGTCCGTCTTTTCCACCGGGACGGATTCACCGGTCAGAGCCGATTCCTCCACCTTCATGCTGGCACATTCGATGATCCTGGCATCGGCGGGAACGGCGTCTCCGGCTTCCAGGACTACGACGTCGCCGGGGACCAGGTCTTCGCTACGGATGGTCATCTGATGACCGTCCCGGATCACCTTGGATGTGGCCGCCGCGATCTCCTGGAGGGCGGCGATGGCTTTTTCCGCCTTGCTTTCCTGGACTACGCCCAGAACGGCGTTGATGATGACCACGATGAGGATGATGATCACGTCGGCGAAGGATTCGCCGGAGTAGACGGCTGTGATGCCGGAGATGGCTGCCGCCACGATGAGGATGATGATCATCGGATCGGCCAGCTCCTTCAGGAAGCGGGCGAACAGCGATATTTTCTTTCCTTCCTTCAGCTTATTGGGGCCGGACTGGGCGAGACGCCGGCCCGCTTCCTGGGTGGAGAGCCCGTCCGAACCGGTCCCAAGCTCCTTCAGGACTTCCGGGTGCTCTGTCAGATATGGTTTCATAAGAGACCTCCTTTTTTCAATGCGTAGGAGCGCCGGTAAAAAAATAAGACCCATCTGTTACTTTGGTATAACAGATAAGTCTCGTCATTTAGGATAAAGCCAGGGATAGGATCCAGAGCTGTTGGCTTTATCACGCACTGCGCTGACTACTCCCTTATCAGAGGGGATTGCTTTTAGTGTGCTCACTATATCACAAATTTATGCAGTTGGCAAGGGCCTTGGGCAGGAAATTGGAAGATTATGGGGAAATTTTATGATTATTTAAAGGAATCTTAATGGAAAAACGGGAACAATACTCTTATAATGAAATCCAAGAAGGGTGTGGTCTTATGCTGAAGGAACAGCTGGCAGTCATGGAGGTTCTGAAGAACCTGATACAGGGAAAGACGGAGGGCGTGAGCCGTGTGACGTTTACGCCGCAGAAGCCGTCCTTTTATGAAGGATACAGAGAGGGAAGCCATTTTTCCAGGGCAGTCCCGGAATCCCAGGGAGTCGCGTCCGGGCATCTGGCGGATTTCATCCAGGAGGCGTTTTCGGACGTGAGGACCGATCTCCACCATGTGCTGGTGCTGCGTCACGGAAAGGTCCTCGCGGAGGCGTCGGCATCGCCCTATGAGAGCGGGATCTGGCACGCTTCCTATTCTATGTGCAAGAGCGTGACGGGAATGGCCGTGGGCATGCTGGTGGATGAGGGAAAGCTGAGCCTGGAGGATAAGGTGGTCCATCTGCTGGAGAGCAAGTCTTTTCTGGCAGGGCTGCGGCAGAAGAACCTGACGGTAGAGCATCTGCTGACCATGAGCTCGGGAGTCGCGTTCAACGAGACCGGGATCGTGTCCGGGGATGACTGGGTCTCCGGCTATCTGCAGTCGGCGGTCAGGGGAACTCCGGGGACGGCTTTTGAATACAACAGCATGAATTCCTATATCCTGTCGGCCATTGTCACAAAGGTGACGGGACAGTCCCTGATGGAATATCTGCGGCCCAGGCTCTGGGAGCCTCTGGGGATCCGGAACGTCTTCTGGGAAACCTGTCCCAGGGGGATCGTCAAGGGAGGCTGGGGCCTCTTTATCAGTACGGAGGATGCGGCCAAGCTGGGGCAGCTCTATCTACAGAAGGGAAAGTGGCAGGGCAGGCAGATCCTCTCGGAGGAGTGGGTGGCCGCAGCCACCAGCAAGCATATGGACACGCCGGAGGCCATGGGCCCCTATGGCTACGGCTATCAGGTCTGGATGGGCGGCAGGCCGGGAAGCTATACCTTCAACGGGATGCTGGGACAGAATGTGGTGGTCTATCCGGATCTGGACATGGTCATCGCGCTGAATGCCGGCAGCGATGAACTTTTTCAGAACTGTATCCTTTTAAATATCGTAAAAAAATATTTTGAAGGGGATTATCAGGCCGGAGGCCCTCTTCCGGAGGATGGGGCAGGCTTCAGGAGACTGAACGATACGGAAGAGAGGATGGCCCATAAAGATCCGTGGGGACCGCAGGTCCGCAGGGAGATGGGACGCCGGCGCTCGGCAGCCGGGAGATACAGGCGGGTGGGAAACCTCTGCCGGCCGGTTCCGGCGCAGGGAGGCGCCAGGCGGGAGCGGAACGGGCTCCTCTCGGAGGAGCGGATGAAAAAGCTCCTGGACGGCCGCGTCTACCGTCTGGAGCAAAAACAGGTGGGCCTGGCGCCCCTTGTGTTCCAGGTGTTCCACAATAATTATACGGAAGGGATCCGTATGGCCGCCTTCTGTTATGAAAAGGGAAAGTTTTACCTGAACCTGGAGGAGGGGGAGAGGCTCCACAGGATCCAGGTGGGATTTGGAAAGGCCGCCGTGTCGGAGGTGTCCCTGAAGGGCGAGCCGTATCTCATCGGGGCCGCCGGGAAATTTACGGAAGACGAGGAAGGGCGTTTTGTGCTGAAGCTGGATCTGGCCTTTTTGGAGGAGGCTGTGCGGAGACGGCTGTACTGCGTCTTTGACGGTAAATGCGAGACCATAGAGATGCGGTGGGATGAGATGCCCGGTAGCAGGATGATCTCCGAGGGGCTGGGAGCCCTGCTGGGAGATTCGCTGAGTTCCGGTCTCATGGGAGCTTTGAGGGAGTGGGCCGGCGCAGACCTGCCGGCGATCCTGGTGGACAGGACGATCCATCCCGTGGTCACCGGCACCTGCGTCCGGGAGCTATAGGTACTGCCGCAGGGATTCTTCCATGCTCTCCTCCAGCCGGAGGATGTTTTCCGCCGTGGAACGGGCCTTTTTACCGGCGTCCGGATAACGGTTCAGGTACTGGCCGATGGATTTGATCCCCATGGAGCAGCCGTCGGTCAGCATGGAAGCGATCTTTTTGTCGGAGTCGTCCAGCATAAGCTTGACGGCGGTCATCATCTGGGCGGACATCTTGGCCATGGTCCCCAGGATCCCTTCGGATTCTCCGCTCCCGTTCAGGAGCTGATGGAGCTTGTCTCCGAAGCTCACATGGGCATCCCTGTATTTTTCCAGACTCTCCCGGAATTCCGGACTGTGGACCGAGGGAAGGACCTGGTTGATGTTGTCGACGGCCATTTTGGTGCCTGCCTCACATTCCTTCAGCAGGTTTACGCTGTCTTGGTTCATAAAAAAACACCCTTTCTTTTTTTGGATGCTCTTAGTATGCGGAAAAAGGAGAAATTTATCCGGATGACCCTTGACAAGAAAAAAGAGGGAACGTATAATAAAAACGATAGTGATTATTGTTTTTAACTTGGAGGGACCGCCATGAAAGCAATGAAATACAGCGGACAGCGGGAGAGCATCAAGGAGTTTTTGGCAGGCCGGACGGATCATCCTACTGCGGATACGGTATATATGAACATCCGGAAGCTTTATCCCAATATCAGCCTGGGGACGGTATACAGGAATCTGTCTCTTTTGGTCTCCATCGGAGAGATCAGCAGGATATCCGGCATGGACGGAGCGGAGAGGTTCGATCCCAATACAGAGCCCCATTACCATTTCGTGTGCAGGGAGTGCGGCTGTGTGCAGGACATTCCCCTGAAGCCTCTTAAGAATCTGGACAGGATGGCAGAGGAGGCCTTTGACGGAGACATCGAAGGGCACACCACACTGTTTTTCGGAACTTGTATGGAATGTCAGAAAAAAGCCCTTGACAAACCCATAGCCCTGTAGTATATTATCAATAACGATAATCGTTACTGATTTTGAAACAATAAAAATCCATCATAAAGAAAAGGAGAATGTACGATGAAGAAATTTGTATGTGACGTATGCGGTTATGTATGGGAAGGCGAGACCCCGCCTGAAAAATGTCCTCAGTGCGGCGCTCCTGCCAGCAAGTTCACCGAGCAGAAGGGCGAGATGACTTGGGCCGCCGAGCATGTAGTAGGCGTAGCACAGGGCGTCAGCGAAGACATCCTGGAGGATTTAAGGGCAAACTTCAACGGTGAGTGCTCTGAGGTAGGTATGTATCTGGCCATGGCCAGAGTCGCCCACAGAGAGGGTTATCCGGAGATCGGCCTGTACTGGGAGAAGGCCGCTTACGAAGAGGCTGAGCACGCTGCCAAGTTCGCGGAGCTTCTGGGCGAGGTCGTTACCGACAGCACCAAGAAGAACCTGGAGATGCGCGTAGCCGCTGAGAACGGCGCCACCGCAGGTAAGTTTGACCTGGCCAAGAGAGCGAAGGCCGCCAACCTGGATGCGATCCATGACACCGTACATGAGATGGCTAGGGATGAGGCTCGTCACGGCAAGGCATTCGCAGGCCTGCTGAAGAGGTACTTCGGCGAGTAATCGCAGAACATAACGGAACATAAGGCAGGGCCATACGTCCGGGAGACCGGCGTATGGCCCTGTTTCCGCTCTGTTCCGGCCGCTGCAAAACCAGTGCCGCGTCACAAAACGGCCGGCTGCGGGCGGAGGGGCAGGACCGTTTCTGCCATGGGAATCCGGCGCAGGACTTTCTCTTGCGGCGGTTATTTTATTGTGTTAAGATACAGAAGAAAAGAATGGAAGGGGGATGGAGCCTATGGCGGTAAAGCTGATCGCATTGGATCTGGACGGTACGGCCCTGCGGGGACACCGGCGGATGTCGGACAGGACCAGGAAGGTTGTCCTGGAGGCTTTGGATGCAGGAATTTTGGTAGTGCCGTCTACAGGCCGCTCCTACCGGGATATTCCCCGGGAGGTCCGGGAGCTTCCGGTCCCCTATTTCCTCACCTCCAACGGCGCCAGCGTGCTGGGGGACGGAGGAAGGACGGCTGTATACTCTGATCTGATCCCGTGGCAGCAGAGCGTAAGGATCCTGCGGCTTCTGGAAACCTATGAGGTGCAGCCCTCCGTCCATATGGACGGCGCCAGTACCAATCTCAGGACGGCGGATCCCCGAGTGGCTGCCAGATATGGGAATACCGATTATTTTACCCGCCACAGCGTGGAAAATCTGGCGGATTATGTGGAAAGCCGACGGAGAGGCGTGGAGAAGATCTTCGCCATCTTCTTTGACCGGCAGGTGGGAGACGAGCTGGCGAAACGGGTGCAGGCTTTTGGAGAAGTGACGGTGACGGCTTCAGGCCGTGATAATATCGAGGTCAACAGCCCCACGGCCTCCAAAGGCAGGGCGCTGGAGATCCTGTGCGGCAGGCTGGGGTTCAGGTCATCGGAGACGGCGGTCATCGGAGACAGCAGAAACGACCTGTCCATGTTCCGGTCCGCCGGGCTGAAGATCGCCATGGGAAACGCGGAGCCGTCTTTGGCAGAGCTGGCGGATCATATCACCGGGAGCTGTGAGGAAGACGGCGCGGCCATGGCCATTGAACAGATCCTGAGCGGCCGCTGGTAGGCGGCCGCAGAGCAGAAAAATCAAGGGACTGCCGGAACAGCCCCGGAAAAGAGGTCCAGTCATGGAGTATTTTTTTACGATCCTGCCCAAGATGGGGAGTTTTTTCCTGCTGATGTGCATCGGCGTCCTGATCGCCAAGATCGGGGTGGTCACCAAAGAAAACATCACCCTGTTCCCTCCTTTTATCATCAAGGTGCTGATGCCATGCCTGACCTTCTCTCTGATGTATGAGAACGGGACTACGTTTGCGTCCCTGGGGCAATACGGGCTGGTGGCCGCCTGTCAGGTGGGCGTCTATCTGTTCATGATGGCGCTGGGATGGCTGTCGGCCAAAGCATGGCGTATGGAGTATCCGCTCTCCAACATGCACCGGGCCTGTCATATGGCGGGAAACTACGGCTTCATCGGGATCCCTTTGCTGATGGTGCTGTTTTCGGAGGGGCCGGGACAGGAATACATCCCCATCTGCGCGGCGGTGGATACGCTCTTTATGTGGACGGTGGGCATCGTATTTTTTACATATACAAAGGAGAAGGGGATCTCCTCCGGTCTTAAGAACCTGCTGAACCCGGTGCTGGTCTCCATCCTGCTGGGGCTCATCATGGTATCCCTGGACATCCCGCTGCCGGGCTTCATCCGTGATACTCTGACGTCTGTGGGAGACTGCAGCACGCCTCTGGCCCTGATCTATCTGGGAGCCAGCCTCTGCTTCATCAAACTGAAGGCGCCGGGGATGCTGAAAGCCATCTTCAGCCTGGTGGGAGTCCGGATGGTCCTGGCCCCCGTGCTGGTGTATCTGGCGGCCAGCCGGTTCCTGAGTGAGACGGAGACGGTGCTGCTGACGGTGATCGCGGCCACGCCGGTCATGTCCTCGGCCGCCAGCGTGGCCCATCAGTACAGGCTGGACGAGGATTATGCCTCCGCCGCCATATTCGTGACCACGGTGGCCAGCCTGGTGACGGTCCCCCTGGTATTTTTCCTGACCTCCTTCTTTTAAGGATGAAAAATTTTGGAAAAGAACATTTATTTTTCACGAAAAACTTGACAGCCGTTCAAAAGGGCAGTATTATGTATAACGACATTTGTCTTTCTGGAAGAGACATAGAGGAGGATGATATTATGAAAAAAAAGTTTTTGAGTGTAGTGCTGACAGCTGTTCTGGCTGTGACAGCTCTGGCCGGATGCGGCGGCTCCGGCAGCGGTGAAGAGACCACCGGCGCGGTGGACGGAGGCACGACGGCCGAGGGCGGCGAGAGCTCCGGAAGCGGCGAGACCTTCAAGATCGGCGGGATCGGACCCATCACAGGCGATACGGCCATCTACGGCCAGGCTGTACAGAACGGCATGACCATTGCCTTTGACGAGATCAACGAAGCAGGCGGCATCAACGGGTATCAGGTGGAGCTCAAGTTCGAGGATGACCAGTCTGATCCGGAGCTTTCCATCAATGCGTATAATACTCTGAAGGACTGGGGTATGCAGATGCTGATCGGCACGGTGACCTCCGGTGCCTGCGAGGCTGTAGTGGCGGAGACGTATGACGATAACATGTTCCAGATCACTCCCTCCGGGACTTCTGTGAACTCCATCCAGTACGAGAACGCGTTCCGTATGTGCTTCTCCGACCCGGCTCAGGGTTCTGAATCTGCCAAGTATATCAGCGAGAACAATCTGGGGACCAAGGTGGCTGTGATCTACGACAGCAGCGACACTTATTCCACCGGCATCTACCAGGCTTTTGCCCAGGAGGCTCAGACTCTTGGACTGGAGATCGTAGCGGCAGAGTCCTTTACGGCTGATACCAATACGGATTTCTCCGTACAGGTGCAGAAGGCACAGGACGCAGGAGCGGATCTGGTGTTCCTCCCCATCTACTATCAGGAAGCGTCCCTGATCCTGGCAAGGGCCAATGAAGTGGGATATGAGCCTCAGTTCTTTGGCTGCGACGGTATGGACGGTATCCTGACCCTGGATAATTTCGACGTATCTCTGGCAGAGGGCCTGATGCTGATGACGCCTTTCTCTGCGGACGCGGAGGATGAGCTGACCCAGAGCTTCGTATCCAAATATCAGGAAGCCCACGGCGAGACGCCCAACCAGTTCGCGGCGGACGCCTATGATGCGGCGTATGTCATCAAGGCCGCGGCAGAGCAGGCAAATATCACTCCCGATATGGATGCTTCTGCGATCTGCGACGCCCTGAAAACAGCCATGACGGAGATCAGCTACACTGGTCTGACCGGTCATGACATCAGCTGGGGAGAAGACGGTGAGCCTACGAAGGAGCCCATCGTAGTGAAGGTTACAAACGGCGCATACGAGTTTATGTAAAACGCAGAAAGGGTGAGGGTGTCCCGGCATCTGGGGGCACCCCCTTTCTTGCTCTATAGGAAACTTCGTTTCCATAGAGCAAGAATACTCCGCAGGATCGCACTGCGGCGGAGAGGAATCCTGCCGCTTATGCGGCCCGCCGCAGGCGTAGGATCCTGCGCGGCAGGATCCTTTTTTACTCTATAGGAAACTTCGTTTCCATAGAGCAAAAACACTCCGTGGGATGCGCATCTTCGCAAGCGCTGCCTGGCAGCCGCATCCGGCACGGGAGTTCCGCTCGCGGGACTCTTTTTTGCGCTATAAGTCCTCCGTAGGACAAGAAGCTCGTGGGGATACGGCGGCGCGTAGAGATTGCTTTGCCCGCGGGTCTTCCGCGGGATTCCGGTACTCGTGCAAAAGAAAACCACGTCTGGCGGCAGCCGCGCCCGCCGCAGACGGAGGATCTTACATCATATTTCAAAAAAGTCTGGAGGAGAGAGAATGAGTTTCTTATCCTATTTAATCAATGGAATCAGCCTGGGGAGCGTATATGCCATCATTGCTCTGGGATATACCATGGTGTACGGCATTGCCAGGATGCTGAACTTTGCCCACGGCGACATTATCATGGTGGGCGGATACGCGGCGTTCTTCGCCATGGTAAACGGCGGCTTGTCTCCCATCCTCAGCGTGCTGATCGCCATGGCAGTATGTACGCTGCTGGGACTGCTCATCGAGCGGATCGCCTATAAGCCTCTGCGGTCTGCCCCTTCCCTGGCGGTGCTGATCACAGCCATCGGCGTCAGCTATTTTCTGCAGAATCTGGCGCTCCTTCTATTCGGAGCCAATACGAAGACATTCCAGAGCGTGGTGACGCTGCCGTCCCTTTCCCTGGCAGGAGGCAGGCTGCAGATCACGGGAACCACTATGGTGACCATCGCAGCGTGTATCATCATCGTCGTCGCCCTGAGCCTGTTTGTCAATAAGACCAGGACGGGCCAGGCCATGCTGGCTGTCTCCGAGGACAGGGGAGCGGCTCAGCTGATGGGCATCAACGTGAACAGCACCATCGCCATCACCTTTGCCATCGGGTCTGCCCTGGCGGCCATCGCCGGCGTGCTCCTGTGCTCCGCTTACCCGTCCTTAAATCCCTATACCGGTTCCATGCCCGGTATCAAGGCTTTTACGGCGGCGGTATTCGGCGGCATCGGCTCCATTCCCGGAGCCATGGTGGGCGGCCTGCTCCTGGGCGTCATTGAGATCCTGGGCAGAGCTTATGTTTCTTCCCAGCTTTCCGACGCCATCGTCTTCGCGGTGCTGATCGTCATCCTGCTGGTGAAGCCCACAGGCATCTTCGGACAGAAGATCCAGGAAAAGGTATAAGGAGGGGAAAGATGAAACGGATGCAGAAAACCACAAGGAGCAATTTGATCACATACGGCATCGTCATCGTCGGGACCATCCTTTTGCAGGCGCTGGATTCGGCGGGCAGCCTTTCCAGCCTGTTCAGCGGTCTTTTAGTCCCTCTGTGCACATATATGATCCTGGCGGTTTCCCTGAACCTGGTGGTGGGGATCCTGGGCGAGCTGTCTTTGGGCCATGCGGGATTCATGTGTGTGGGCGCCTTCGTCAGCGCCTTCTTTTCCAAGCTGACCATGGGGACCATGCCCGACGGACTCCGGTTTTTCCTGGCGATCCTGATCGGAGCGGCCGTCGCCGGGATCTTCGGGATCCTGATCGGTATCCCGGTGCTGCGGCTGCGGGGCGACTATCTGGCCATCGTGACCTTGGCCTTTGGTGAGATCATCAAGAATGTGGTCAACGTTTTCTATATCGGGCGGGATGTGAACGGACTCCATGTATCCATGAAGGATTCCATCTCCCTGAATATGGATGCGGCCACCGGCGAGATCATCGTCAACGGTCCCCAGGGAATCAACGGAACGCCCAGGGACTCCACATTCCTGATCGGGGCCGTCCTGCTTTTGATCGTCCTGATCATCGTGCTGAACCTGGTCAATTCCCGTTCCGGACGCGCCATCATGTCCATCCGGGACGACAGGATCGCGGCGGAGTCCATCGGCATCAATATCACCAAATACAAGCTGATGGCGTTTGCCATTTCGGCGGCCATGGCCGGAGCCGCGGGAGTGCTGTATTCCCATAATCTGGCGACCCTGGCGGCCACTTCGCGGAATTTCGGCTACAACATGTCCATCACCATCCTGGTATTCGTGGTGCTGGGCGGCATCGGAAATATCCGCGGCTCCATGATCGCGGCCTTCGTGCTGACTCTGATCCCGGAGCTTCTGCGCAGCATTTCCGATTACCGGATGCTGATCTACGCGGTCATCCTCATCGCGGTGATGATCTTCAACTGGAGCCGCGGCGGTCGCCATATCAAGGAACTGCTGTCGGTGAAGCTGCACGGCATCTTTAAGCCCCGCAGAAAGGAGGCCAAATAATCATGGCATTACTGGAAGTCAAGAATCTGAGCATTTCCTTCGGCGGCCTCCGCGCGGTCAGCTCCTTTGACATCACCATCGAGAAGGGACAGCTTTACGGTCTCATCGGGCCCAACGGAGCGGGAAAGACCACGGTATTCAATCTCCTGACGGGAGTCTATAAGCCGGACGAAGGCATCGTACGGCTGGACGGTGAGGACATCACCAGGAAAAAGTCCATTGAGATCAACAAGGCGGGGATCGCCAGGACGTTCCAGAATATCCGGCTCTTCAAGGAGCTGTCGGTCCTGGATAATGTAAAGTCCGGTCTCCACAACCATTACAAATACTCGACCATCGCCGGGATACTCCGTCTGCCTTCTTACTTTAAGGTGGAAAAGCAGATGAATGAAAAGGCCATGGAGATCCTGAAGGTCTTTGATCTGGATAAGGAGGCATCCTATAAAGCCTCCAACCTGCCCTACGGCAAGCAGAGGAAGCTGGAGATCGCCAGGGCCCTGGCCACGGAGCCCAAGCTGCTCCTGCTGGACGAACCGGCGGCAGGCATGAATCCCAATGAGACGGCTGAGCTGATGGAGACCATCAAGTTCGTCCGTGAAAAATTCCAGATGACGATCCTCTTGATCGAGCATGACATGAAGCTGGTGAGCGGGATCTGCGAGGAACTGACCGTTCTCAACTTCGGCGAGATCCTGTGCCACGGGGACACGAAGACCGTGCTCAACGATCCCAAGGTGATCGCGGCATATCTGGGTGAATAGGAGGAGAGCAGGACATGGCATTGCTGGAAGTAAAAGATTTGCAGGTATATTATGGCATGATTCAGGCTCTGAAGGGCATCTCCTTTAAGGTGGACCAGGGTGAGATCATTGCGCTGATCGGCGCCAACGGCGCCGGCAAGACGACGACCCTCCACGCGGTCACGGGACTTCTTCCCAAGAAGAGCGGCACAGTGACCCTGGGCGGGGTGGACATCACGAAGACGGCGCCCCATAAGATCGTCAAGATGGGAATGGCCCATGTGCCGGAAGGCCGCCGGGTCTTTGCCCGCCTGACGGTGTATCAGAACCTGAATATGGGCGCTTATACAAGACAGGACAGAGGAGAATTTTCCAAGAACCTGGAAATGGTATACGAGAGGTTTCCCAGACTCAAGGAGAGGCGGAACCAGCCGGCGGGAACGCTTTCCGGCGGAGAGCAGCAGATGCTGGCCATGGGACGGGCGCTGATGTCCCAGCCCAAGATCCTGCTGATGGATGAGCCCTCCATGGGCCTTTCGCCCATTTACGTCAACGAGATCTTCCAGATCATCGAGGACGTCAGCGCCTCCGGGACGACGGTGCTTTTGGTGGAGCAGAACGCCAAGAAGGCTCTTTCCATCGCCGACAGGGCCTATGTGCTGGAGACGGGAAACGTGGTGCTGGAGGGGAAGGCCTCGGAGCTTCTCAACGATGAATCCATCAAGAAAGCATATTTGGGAGAGTAAGGGGGTATTCTCATGGAAAAAGTGGTGATCACCATTGCCCGCCAATACGGGAGCGGAGGAAAGACTGTGGGCCGGATGCTGGCAGAGGATCTGGGGATCCCTTTCTATGACAGAGAGATCCTGGAGAAAGCCTCGGAGGACAGCGGCGTCCATGTGCGGATCTTCGGAGCGGCCGACGAGAAGCTGAAGCGGTCGGCTAAGATCCTGGGAAGCCGGGTCTACAGCGGCGAGGTGCTGGAACCGGAGGACAGGGAGTTTGTCTCCAACGACAACCTCTTTAACCTGACGGCCCAGACCATCAAGAAGCTGGCGGAGACGGAATCCTGCGTGATCATCGGCCGCTGCGCGGATTTCATCCTGAAGGATTATCCCAATGTGGCCAGCGTCTTTGTCCATGCCTCCAGGGAGTTCTGCCTGGAGCAGGCCATGGAGCGCAACAGCATGAACGAAAAGGAAATGAGGAAGTTCATCGAACGGACCGATAAGTACCGGGGAGATTTCTACAAGTATTACACCGGTCATGAATGGCAGGATCTGAGGAATTATGATCTGTGCCTCAACAGCGGAAAGCTGGGCTTTGAAAAGACAGTGGAAGAGATCAAGGCGTATCTGAAGGTCCGGTTTTCATAAAGAGCATAGTTTCAAGCGGAAGAGAAGATTTCCGCTTACGGCGAGAGGATCCCGCGGCTGCGGGGTCCTTTCTGCATCATGGTCTGCCGTACGGAAGGCCGCGTTTCATTTCATGAGATTTTTTAACTTCGTTTACTTTTATTTAATAGAAAAAGCCGTGACAGGGGCAGGGGAATGGGGTATGATAAGAGAGACAGGAGGTAGCGGATATGCCGGCATTTGTGGAGCTTAAAAATGTACAGAAGACCTACCGTATGGGGGAGGTAGAGATAAAAGCCGTAGATAATATGAGCTTTTCCATTGAAAAAGGGGAATTTGTAGTCATCGTAGGCCCCAGCGGAGCCGGCAAGACTACCGTATTGAATATTCTGGGAGGTATGGACAAGGCCACCGGCGGTACGGTGACGGTGGACGGCGTGGACGTGACGGCCTTTGACCGGCGCAGGATGACCAGGTACCGCAGGGAGGACATCGGCTTTGTATTCCAGTTTTATAACCTGGTGCAGAATCTGACGGCTCTGGAGAATGTGGAGCTGGCTCTCCAGATCTGCAAGGATCATCTGGATGCGGAGGAGATCCTGCGGGAGGTGGGACTGGGAGACAGGATGGACAATTTCCCTTCCCAGCTTTCGGGCGGAGAGCAGCAGAGGGTCTCCATAGCCAGGGCGCTGGCGAAAAATCCCAAGCTCCTGCTGTGCGACGAGCCCACGGGCGCCCTGGATTATCAGACGGGAAAGGCCATCCTGAAGCTTTTGCAGGATACCTGCCGGGAGCGGAAGATGACGGTGGTGGTCATCACCCATAATTCCGCCCTGATGCCCATGGCGGACCGGGTCATCAAGATCAAGAACGGCCAGGTGTCGAAGATGGCGGTCAACGAACGGCCTGTGCCTGTAGAAGAGATCGAATGGTAAATAACAGATAAAGAGGCGGATATATGAAAAAAGCGCAGCGAAAAGATTTTTTTGTGGAGATAAAAAGGAGCTTGAACCGCTATCTTTCCATTCTGGCCATCGTGGCGCTGGGCGTGGCTTTTTTTGTGGGCATCCGTTCTTCCGAGCCGGATATGCGGCTGTCGGCGGATGCGGTAGCTGACGAGTCGAATTTTATGGATATCCGGGTCCTGTCCACCATGGGCCTCACGGAGGAGGATCTGGAGAGCATCCGGCAGGTGCCGGGGATCACGGAGGCCGAGGGAGAATACTCCGTGGACGTACTTTCCATACAGGGAGATACTTCGTTGTCTCTCCATGTGGTATCTATGACCCGGGAGACAAACCGGCTCACGGTGACGGAGGGACGTCTTCCGGAACAGGAGGGAGAGTGTCTCATCGACAGCCAGCTGCTGATTTCGGGAGATTATGAGATCGGCGATGAGATCGTCCTGGAATCCGGCACGGATGACCCGCTTTCCGACAGTCTCTCCAGAGAGACGTATACCATCGTGGGAGCCGGCTCCAGTCCCTATTACCTGAATTTTGACCGGGGGACCACCACCATAGGGAACGGCACCCTGGACGGATTTCTGGTGGTGCTGCCGGAAGAGTTCCAGATGGACGTCTATACCCAGATCTATGCGGCGGCCGACAGTCTGGACGGCTATGTCACCGGCAGTGAGGAGTATCAGGAAGCGGCCGACGGGATACGGGAGGCCGTGGAGGATATTGCCGGGGAACGGTGCCAGGTGCGTCTGGACGGGATCCAGGCCGACGCCATGGAAGAGATCGAGGACGGTCAGAGGGAGCTGGATGACAAACGGGCGGAGGCTGAGGAGCAGCTTTCTTCCGCCTGGCAGGAGATCACGGACGGAGAGGCGGAGCTGGCCGCCGGCCGGGAAGAGATCGAAGAGAATGAGAAGCTGCTGGAGGATTCCAGGATCCAGATCCAGGAGAATGAAAAGAAGCTGGAAGACGGAAAGGCGGAGATCGCTTCCGGTGAGGAAGAACTGGAGCAGACCAGACAGCTGCTGATCCAGACCAGGGACCAGGTGGAGTCGGGACAGGAGGCATATGACCAGGCAAACGCCCAGTATCAGGAGCAGTCTGCCCAGGTGACGGCGGCGAGGCAGGCTCTGGAGGAGGGAAGGACCCAGATCCAGGAGAATGAAAAGAAGCTGGAAGCCATGAGACAGGCTCTGGAGGCCGCCGGCGTCGATCCGGATACCGTCCCCGAATATACGGAGGGGATGTCGGCCCTCCAGGCGGCCAGGGAAGAGCTGGCGGCCAGGGAGACTCAGGTGGAGGCTGCCGAGGCGGCCCTTGCTTCCGGCAAAGAACAGCTGGACCAGGCGGCGGCGGAGCTGGAGACGGGCCGGGCGGCCATAAGCCAGCTGGAGGCGGGCATCGAAGCGGGAGAAGCGGAGCTGGCCGCCGGGCGGCAGGAGATCGCCGACGGAGAGGCTCAGCTGGAAGCGGCCAGGCAGCAGCTGGCCGACGGAGAGGCTCAGCTGGAAGAGGCCAGACAGGAGATCGCCGACGGGGAAGCGGAAATCCAGGACGCCAAGACGGAATACGAAGAGGCAAAAACCGAGGCGGAGACGGAACTGGCCGACGCCCAGGCGGAGCTGGATGACGCCAGGGAGGAAGTAGAGGAGCTGGAGCTGCCGGAATGGTATGTGCTGGACAGGACGTCGGTCCAGTCCTATGTGGAATTCGACAGCGACGCCGACAATATCGGAGCCATCGGCAACGTATTCCCGGTGATCTTTTTCCTGGTGGCGGCGCTGGTGAGCCTGACGACCATGACCAGGATGGTGGAGGAGAAGCGGACGGAGATCGGCACCATGAAGGCGCTGGGATACGGCACCATGTCCATTGCCGCCAAATATATCGGCTACGCTCTTTCCGCCACGCTGATCGGAAGCGTGCTGGGATTCCTGATCGGAGGAAAGTTCATTCCCTGGGTCATCATAACCGCCTATAAGATCCTCTATGTGAATCTGACGGTGGTGGAGATCCCTTATAACTGGGGGTATGGTCTGATGGCAGCGGGGATCTTTGCCCTGTGTACGGCGGGAGCGGCTTTTGCGGCCTGCTATAAGGCGACTCTGTCCCAGCCGGCCCAGCTCATGCGGCCGGTGGCGCCTCTTAAAGGCAAAAAGATTTTCCTGGAGAGGGTACGGCCGCTCTGGAAACGGCTCAGCTTCAGCCAGAAGTCCACGCTGCGGAATCTGTTCCGGTATAAGAAGCGTCTGCTGATGACGGTCTTCGGCATAGGAGCCTGCATGGCGCTCCTACTGGTGGGCTATGGGATCCGGGATTCCATCTATGTGGTATCCGACAGGCAATACGGAGAGCTGTGGCTCTACGACGCGATGCTTTCCGTAGACGAGGACGCTGATAAAGAGGAACTGTATTCTGCCCTGGAGGAGGATGAAAATATCCAGAAGACTCTGACGGCTTATGCCGCATCCATGGACGGAGAGGGAGGAGGCGTGACCAAGGAGATCAACCTGCTGGTACCGGAGGATCTGGAGACCTTTGAGGAAATGTTTGTGCTGCGGGACAGAGAGAGCGGGGAGATCTATACCCTGGATGACCAGGGAGCCGTCGTCAGTGAAAAACTGGCGGGACAGCTGGGTATTTCCGCCGGGGATGAGATCGTCCTGCGGAAGGACGAGACCAGCCAGGTATCCGTTCCGGTGGCTCATGTCGCTGAAAACTATGTGTACCATTATGTTTATATGTCGCCCGCTCTTTATGAACAGGTATTTGGGGAGGCTCCGTCCTATAATTCGGAATATCTGGCGCTGAAGGATGCCGGAGAAGAAGCGGCGAAAGAGATGTCGCAGCGGGTGCTGGAGATTTCCGGCGTATCCGGCGTTACGCTGGTCTCGGATATGAACCAGACCATCACGGATATGCTGGGCAGTTTGGATCTGGTGGTCTGGGTCCTGATCGTCTCGGCGGGGCTCCTGGCCTTTGTGGTGCTCTATAACCTGAACAATATCAATATCACGGAACGCAAGCGGGAGCTAGCCACCATCAAGCTCCTGGGCTTTTACGATATGGAGCTGGCCGTCTATGTATACCGGGAAAATGTACTGCTGACCCTCATCGGCATCGCGGCGGGGATCTTCATGGGGAATGTGCTGCACCGGTTTATCATCAATACGGTGGAGGTGGATATGATCATGTTCGGACGGACCATCCATTTCATCAGCTATTTATACGGGATCGGTCTTACTCTGCTCTTCGCGGTGTTCGTCAATGTGACGATGTTCTACAAACTTCGCAGAATCGACATGGTAGAATCCCTGAAAAGCGTCGAGTAACCGCGCTTTACACAAATTTTACACAAACATGGTGTTAACTTTACGAAAAGTTTGCATAATGGAAAATGGTGCGTGTCAACAGAACGAATATAGGGGAGAAAAGCAAGTATGACGTTGGATGATGTTAGGCTGTTGTTTGAGTTCATCGGCGGTCTCGGGATGTTTCTATACGGAATGAACGTAATGGCCGACGGCCTCCAGAAGGCGGCCGGAGGCCGGATGAAGCGAATGCTGAGCCAGATCACCGACAACAGGCTCTTGGGAGTCCTGCTGGGAGCGGTGATCACGGCCATCATACAGAGCAGCTCCGCCACGACGGTCATGGTGGTGGGCTTTGTCAACGCGGGGATCCTGACCCT
>CAJFUL010000042.1 GCA_904420245.1 Candidatus Paralachnospira avium | reverse complement strand
GATGACGGAGGGAATCCTCAACAGTATCATGAATCTGATGGTAGTGGGGCCGATCATCGTCTGCGCACTGGCTTGCGTCTGCTTTGTATTTTACAGAGTAAATGAGAAGGAACTTGACGAGTACCGTGCTCAGAAGGCAAAGAAGGCTGAATAAGGGATGAAGGGTTCCGGTTACAGCAGAAGATTTCTTTATGGTTATGGGGCCGGAGAGTTTGGATTTACTTTCTTTTTGTTTTTTATCGCTTATTATCTGATGTATTATATGACGGATGTCCTTCACATCCCCACGGCAGCAGCAGCGGTGATCTATACGGTTTTGCAGTGGTTTGAGGGGATCAGCATGGTGGGGGCCGGAATCCTGGTTGACAGACTCCGGCTTCCCGGGGGGACATACCGGCCGTGGATGGTGACAGGCGCTGTCCTTTGCGCTGTCAGCTTTGTGATTTTTTTCTGTGATTTCCATTTGTCGGCAGTAGCCAATATTATTGTGTTCGTTTTATTTTATTTCCTATCTTATATCGGATACAATCTGATGTGGGTGGGGTACCGTTCGCTGGTGGGGCCAATTTCCGGAAGTCCGGCAGATAATGTAGCCCTTACAGCGGCGTCTTCACAGCTTGGAAGCGCGGCAGGACTGGTCTTCAGCTTTTGCGGTGAAAAGATTCTGCGTTCTTTTTCAAATATCCAGACAGGATATAAAGTATCTGCATTGATTTACGGGACTGTGATGATTGCGGGAATATTGGTCAGTGCCCGTGTGACCAGGCGATTTGACAATGGAAAAAAAGTAGATGAAGGTGCGGGAGAAAAAACAGGATTAAAAGAATTTCTACGTTCGGTCAACCAGCCGATGGTGGTCTTTTTTCTGGCGGTAACATTTCGTGAAGCGATTTCCACTATGTTTCCGACATTGCTCATTTATTATTTCGGTTACGTTGCCGGAGATGAGGGATGGCTTAGTGTATACCTAACGGTGACGACGGTCACTGCGCTGGTCGGATATTCATTTGCAAGGAGGTTTGCCGGAAGTTTTGGGAAAAAGAGAATGTTTCTTGTATCAAGTGTGATATCGGCAGGCTGCATTTTGATGGTTAATTTTATTGGAAAGGATATGCGCCTTTTTATGGTTTTGATGTCCGTACATTCTTTTTGTTCCATCTTTTCCGGGGCAATGATTCCGGCGTTTATGAATGAGATCGCTGATTACAATGAGTATACAATGGGAGTTCATACAAGAGGCTTTATCATTTCTCTGGGAGGCGGTGCGATCCGTTGCGCCGCAGTGCTGGGAGGTGCTCTTTCTGGCTTTGGGCTGGCGGCGGCAGGATATAAAAATAATGCTCCTGTGCCAGCAGGATTTGGAACAGATTTGACGCTGCTCATGACATTGGGGGCGGCAGGAGGTATTTTATTGGGAGCGTTTGTCCTTACCTTCTACAAGTTGGATGATAAAATAATGAGTAAAATTTATGAAAGCCGGAAATAGACGTATAAAGAGGCCGTTGCAAAATAGGTGAGCCATCATCTGTGGAACAATGGCCTTTTTATATGGGGAAAAGACGGACTTCTTAAGGAAATAAATTCATGCTATGATGAAGTAACTTTGGTATTTATAACAAGATTAAAGAAGAAAATGAGAAACGATATCGAGAGAATTTTCCAGAAGTAAAAAAATCCGGTGCTCCGTTCTGAAAACAGAAGAACACCGGATTTTTACATGGTCAAACACACAAATGATCAGGAATGGCTTTTCAGATTTTTCTGAGCCGTGGCCAGCATCAGCTTGATCCTGTTTAACTGGTTCACCTCGCTGGCGCCGGGATCATAGTCCACGGCGATGATATTGGAGTCGGGATACTGGCGCCTCAGCTCCTTGATGACGCCTTTTCCCACCACATGGTTGGGCAGGCAGCCGAAGGGCTGGGTGCATACGATGTTGGTGGTGCCGGTGTGGATCAGCTCCAGCATCTCGCCGGTGAGGAACCATCCCTCACCTGTCTGGTTGCCCAGGGAGACGAAAGGACCGGCCATCTCGGCCAGACTCTCGATCCTGGCCTGGGGCAGGAAGTGGCGGCTGGCGTTGAGCTCCTGGCGGGCAGTCTTCCGGAAGAATTCCAGGAGGGAGATGCCCATATTGCACAGTCTGGCTGTGGAATTCTTGAAGCCCAGGTTCTTGGCTTTGAAATTGGTGTTGTAGAAGCAGTACAGCAGGAAATCCATCAGGTCCGGCATGACGGCTTCCGCGCCTTCGGCCTCCAGCAGATCCACCAGATTGTTGTTGGCCAGAGGAGAGAACTTCACCAGAATCTCGCCTACGATGCCCACCTTGGGCTTCTTCATATCCTCATGGATCGGAAGAGCGTCGAAGTCCCGGATGATGGCCCGGACGTTCTTCTTGAACCGGCTCATGGACACCCGGCGCTTCGTCAGATCCTCGATGCAGCGCTTCTCCCATTTTTCGTGGAGCTCATTGGCGGAGCCGGGGGTGACTTCATAAGGGCGCATCCGGTAGAGCACCCGCATAAAGATGTCTCCGTAGACCACGGCCTGCATGGCCTTGATCAGCATCGGCAGGGTATAGGAAAAGCCGGAGTTGGATTCCAGACCCTGGGCGCTTAGGGAGATCACGGGAACCTGGGGGATCCCGGCCCGCCGGAGCGCTCTCCGGATAAAGCCCACATAGTTGGAGGCGCGGCAGCCTCCTCCGGTCTGAGACATGAACACCGCCGTTTTGTTGAGGTCATATTTGCCGGACAGCAGGGCCTCCATGATCTGTCCGACGGTGATCAGGGAAGGATAGCAGGCGTCGTTGTTGACATACTGAAGCCCCACGTCGATGGATGAGCGGGTGCTGTTTTGCAGGACCTCCACATGATAGCCGCAGGAGGAAAGGGCGGGCCCCAGGATATTGAAATGGATGGGACTCATCTGAGGGCAGAGGATGGTATAATCCTTCCTCATTTCCTTGGTAAATTCCACACGGCTGTAGGAGGAGGGCACGATCTTCCGCTCGATATGCCGCTCTTCCCGTACCCGGAGGGCGGAGATCAGGGAACGGATCCGGATCCTGGCGGCTCCCAGGTTGTTGACCTCGTCGATCTTCAGGACCGTATAGATCTTGCCGGAGTCTGTCAGGATGTCGTTTACCTGGTCGGTGGTCACGGCGTCCAGACCGCAGCCGAAGGAGTTTAACTGGATCAGGTCCAGATCGTCTCTGGTCTTGACAAAATTGGCGGCCCGGTAGAGGCGGGAGTGATACATCCACTGGTCCATGACCACCAGCGGCCGTTCCACCGTTCCCAGGTGGGAGACGGAATCCTCTGTCAGCACGGCTATGCCGTAGGAGGTGATCAGCTCCGGGATGCCGTGATGGATCTCCGGGTCCACATGATAGGGCCGGCCGGCCAGTACGATGCCGCGGCGTCCCGTTTCTTCCATGTATTTTAAGGTCTCTTCGCCCTTTTTCTCAATGTCCCGCTTGCAGGCCAGAAGCTCGTCCCAAGCCTTTTTGGCGGCGGCGCGTATCTCGTCTTCCGGAATGTGCTCTTCTTCGGTGAAGACCTCTGCCAGGCGGTTTTCCAGGATCTCTTCATTGGTAAAGGCCATGAAGGGGTTCAGGAACCGGACATTTTCCTCCGCCAGCTCCTCCACGTTGTTCTTGATGTTTTCGGCGTAGGAGGTGACGATGGGGCAGTTGTAGTGGTTCTGGGCGTCGGGCGTTTCATTCCTCTCATAGGGAATACAGGGGTAGAAGATGAATTTGATCCCCTGACGGATCAGCCAGGTCACATGGCCGTGGGCCAGCTTGGCCGGGTAGCACTCCGACTCGCTGGGGATGGATTCTATGCCCAGCTCATAGATCCTCTTGGTGGAATGGGGAGACAGGATCACCTGATAGCCCAGCTCCCTGAAGAAGGTGGCCCAGAACGGGTAATTCTCATACATATTGAGGACCCTGGGGATCCCGACGGCGCCGCGAGGGGCCACGTCCGGCGTCAGGGACTCGTAGCCGAATACTCTCTTATATTTATAGTCGAACAGGTTGGGGATATTGTCCTTGTTCTTTTCCTTGCCCAGACCTCTTTCACAGCGGTTGCCGGAGATGAACTGGCGGCCGCCGGAGAAGCGGTTGATGGTCAGAAGGCAGCTGTTGGTGCAGCCCTTGCACCGGGCCATCTTCGTATCATAGGTCAGGCTCAGGATCTTTTCCATGGGAAGCATGGAGGTCTCTTTGCCGGGGGTATACCGCTCCCTGGCGATGAGGGCCGCGCCGAAGGCGCCCATGATCCCGGCGATGTCGGGACGGACCGCCTCGCAGCCGGCGATGCGCTCAAAGCTGCGCAGGACGGCGTCGTTGTAGAAGGTGCCGCCCTGGACGACCACCCGGTGTCCAAGGTCCTTGGCGCTGGTGATCTTGATGACCTTATACAGCGCGTTTTTGATGACGGAATACGCCAGGCCGGCGGAAATATCCGCCACGGAAGCCCCTTCCTTCTGGGCCTGCTTGACGTTGGAATTCATGAAGACGGTGCAGCGGGTCCCCAGGTCGATGGGATTGGGGGCGAAGAGCGCCTCCTTCGCGAAATCCTCTACGCTGTAGTTTAAGGATTTGGCGAAGGTCTCGATGAAGGAGCCGCAGCCGGAGGAGCAGGCCTCGTTGAGCTGCACGCTGTCCACCGTCTGGTTTTTGATCTTGATGCATTTCATATCCTGGCCGCCGATGTCCAGGATGCAGTCCACCTCCGGATCGAAGAAGGAGGCGGCATAGTAATGGGAGACAGTCTCCACCTCGCCCTCGTCCAGCATGAAGGCGGCCTTGATCAGGGCCTCTCCGTAGCCGGTGGAGCAGGAATAGCGGATGGAGGCGCTGGGCGGCAGCAGCTCATGGATCTCCTTCATGGCGCGGATGGTGGTCTTCAGAGGATTTCCGCCGTTGTTGGAGTAGAAGGAGTAGAGCAGGGAGCCGTCCTCGCCCACCAGGGCCACTTTGGTGGTGGTGGAGCCGGAATCGATGCCTAAGAAGCAGTCGCCCTCATAGGTGTCCAGCTCTGCCGTGGCCACATTGTGGCGGCTGTGGCGCTCCAGGAAGCTGTCGTATTCAGCCTGGTCCTTGAAGAGGGGCTCCAGACGCTTCACCTCAAATTCCATCTTGACGCCATGGCTCAGCTTTTCGCAGAGCGCCTCCAGAGGAGTATGTACGGTCTCATCGGGGTTCATGGCGGCTCCGATGGCGGCGAACAGATGGGAGTTTTCAGGAGCGATGATGGCGTCCCCTTCTAATTTAAGTGTGCGGATAAAGGCCGCCCGCAGCTCGGAAAGGAAGTGGAGCGGGCCGCCTAAAAAGGCTACGTTTCCGCGGATGGGCTTGCCGCAGGCCAGGCCGGAGATGGTCTGGTTCACCACTGCCTGGAAAATGGACGCGGAAAGATCCTCCTTGGTGGCGCCCTCGTTGATCAGGGGCTGGATGTCCGACTTGGCGAATACGCCGCACCGGGCGGCGATGGGATAGATGGCCTTGTAATGCTTGGCATATTCATTGAGGCCCGCCGCGTCGGTCTGCAGCAGGGAGGCCATCTG
>CAJFUL010000041.1 GCA_904420245.1 Candidatus Paralachnospira avium | reverse complement strand
TGACAGGTCAAAAAAGGATCTTAAAAGAAAACCTTTTTCCGGAAAGACTTATTAAGGTTAGCCTTTTTACAGAAACAGAATAAATGTGACGAAGATTTTACCCTCTAAAAGACAAAAAGAGACTGCCGCACCCATGATTTACTAATCATTGATGCGACAGCCCCAGACTGTCAAAGTCCTACGTGTCAGGAGCTAAAATGGTATTAACCGACTCCCCCTCCGTATGCTCTCTTCCGATAAACGATTTTACAAAGCTTCAAAGATCCTTTCCTTTCTTTTTGGGAAAGCACAGTGTAAAAACGGCTCCTCCTCCAGGCCGGTTCTCGGCTCTTATCATCCCTCCGTGCGCGAGCATTGCCTTCTGACAATAGTAAAGCCCTATTCCCCAGTGCTCCTCTCCTTCTTTCGACGATACATAGGGTAAAAAGATATTTTCTTTTATACTGTCCGGCAGCCCTCTGCCCGTGTCTGATATTTTCAGACAGGAAAAGCCGCGTCTGCGCTCTCTGAACTCCACGTCTATGCGTCCCTTCTCATCCATTGCCTCGACGCTGTTCTGAAAAAGGTTCTGGAGCACTTCTCTTATAAGCGTTTCGTCACAAAATACCCTGGCTGACGGGGGACATGAAATATGGATCTCAACCTTGCCGTACTGCCTCTTCAGATCATCGGCCACGCCGTTCAAAAGTCCCTCCATATCCACACTTTCCGGCGAGCACTTAAGCACTGGGCCTCCCCTCATATCGATATTCAAAAAGTCTGAAACCCGTTTCGTCGCCCGGAGGATGATCGCGGCATACTCCCTGATCTCATTTTCTCCGGCTCCTGAGGACAGATTCGCGGCGCACCAGTTTATTTTAGCCGTCTGGTTTTTTATCATATGCCGTATCGTATCCATAGTCTGTCCCACAAGCCTCTCCTCCTGATCCCATTTATACGTCTCGTGTCTTAAACGGCTTCCCATAAATCCGTCTTTAAACACCAGAAAAAAATACATCCCGGCGAGTATGATGACGATGATCAGATTTCCCTGCCATACCTTGTCGGCCCCCTCGACAGAAAAGAGCTGGATCGGTATGGTAGACATTATCGTGAACCAGCTGGGGACAAGCGCCAGCACCGCGATGGCCAGCTTCTGCCGCTTTACCTTCGCGTTTCTTTCCTTTATAATAGTATTTAAGAAAAAAAAGGTTGCCGCCAGCGCCATGACGACATTATAGACGCTTATGATCGTATAATACGTCTTATCGTGAAGCTGGAACTCTCTTGTCCTTGTTACCGGATAGATCGCGCCCATCACTATGCCCGGCACAAATGAAAGGAAAATTATCCATGGAAAAAGCTCCGGCCTCCGTTTTTCCATGCGGCTGAAATAAAATCCTGTGACGAGCATGGCCGGCGTCGCGAAATAATAAGGCACCGCCGTCAGCACGGAGTATATCCTTTCCGCCGATTCCTCAGTCAGCAGGGGCGGGGAAGCGGCGGAAAGCGACGGGAACAGCGAGTGATAAAGATACTCCTTAAACACGCCTATGCTGAACAGAAAGCCGCATATAAAAAACCATTTGTTCAGCCTGCTTTTTCTGTTTCCGAGATACACCATTAAAAACAGAAACCACAAAAGCAGCGTGAACAAAAGCAGAAATTCTCCCGGAAGCCCCCTCTCCGAACCGTCTCCCACCTTTTCTCCCTCCTCAGGTATGTCATGATCCAACAATATGCATCTGTATTAAATTATACCGGATAACATTTTTCTTCTCAAGAGCGCCCGGGTCCACAGAACCCCGGCCTGTTCCCAAATTTCTTGGGAGGCCAGGGAACGGACTCCTGCTGCCCGTTCCTTCACCTGCCCGGCTCCTGACCCGTCCTGATTTCCGCGTAGCCGGCCCCGCAAAATATTTTTGCTCTACGGGCTTTCTATCGAACAGATAAGGACCGGCGTGTTTATCCACGCCGGTCCTCCGTATGCTCTCCTCCGATAAACCATTTTCAATTGCTTCCATGACAGCCCCAGCCGGACAAAACGCCGGTCAGGCGTCCCCATTCAGATTATACGGCGTCACCTGATAGACGTAGAAGTTGATCCAGTTGGTATAGAGCGCGTTGGCGTGCATCCGCCAGCTGAGGAGCGGCCTCTTCTCCGGATCATCCCCGGGATAGTAGTTTTTGGGAATGGCCGTATCCATCCCCTTTCCCCGGTCTCTGCGGTATTCTCCGTCCAGGGTCACTCTGTCGTATTCCGGATGGCCCATGACAAAGATCTGCTTCCCGTCCCGGCTCTGGACCAGGAACACTCCCGCCTCGTCGGATTCCGCCAGGATCAGCAGCTCCGGACAGGCTTCGATGTCTTCCTTCTTTACATATGTGTACCGGGAATGGGGCGCCCGGAATATGTCGTCAAAGCCCCGCACCAGAGGCACCGTCCTGTCCAAGACTCTCTGCTCATAGATCCCGAACAGCTTCTGATCCATCTCATGCTTCTGGATCCCATAGTGGTAATAGAGCCCCGCCTGGGCTCCCCAGCAGATGTGGACCGTGGAAGTTACCTGGGTCTTGGTCCATTCCATGATCTCGGTCAGCTCCTCCCAGTAATCCACCTCCTCGAAGGGGATCTGCTCCACAGGAGCGCCTGTGATGATCATGCCGTCAAACTTCCTGTCCTTCACCTGGCCGAAGGTCACATAAAACTTGTTCAGATGACTCATGGAAGTATGGGTGGACTCATGGCTGGACATATGGAGAAACGTGATGTCCAGCTGGATCGGCGTATTGGAAAGCGCCCGCAGAAGCTGGGTCTCCGTATCTTCCTTTATGGGCATCAGATTTAAGATCAGGATCTGAAGGGGACGGATGTCCTGGGAAAGAGCCCGGTTCTCATCCATGATAAAAATATTTTCTGTCTCCAAGATCGCCCTGGCGGGCAGATCGTTCTGTATCTTAATGGGCATTATTCTCTCTCCTGTTCTGTCATCCTCAGGAATTCCTCTTCTGTGATGATGGGGATTCCCAGCTCCTTCGCTTTTTTGTTTTTGGAGGAGCCTGAGGCAATGTCATTGTTGATCAGATAATCAGTCTTGGCCGTCACGGAGCCCGTCACCTTTCCTCCCAGGGATTCGATGAACTCCTTGGCCTCCCGCCGGCCTGAAAACCGCTCCACGGTCCCGGTGATGACGAAAGTCTTTCCGGAAAGGACCTGAGACTCCTTCGGCGCCGCTTCCTCCTGAAACGTCAGGAGCTCCAGCATCCGGTCCGCCTCTTCCTCATTCTTTTCCGACGCGAAATAATCCAGGATCCCGTCGGCGATGACCGGGCCGATGCCCTCGATCTGCTCCAGCTCCTCACGGTCCGCGTGACGCAGCTTCTCAAAATCATTGTCAAAGGCCCGGCACAGCACCCTGGCATTGGCCGCCCCGATGTTGGCGATGCCGAGACCGTATACAAACCGGGACAGAGTGGTGGTCCTGGCTCTCTGGATGGAAGCCATCAGATTCTCATAGGACTTTTCCCCAAATCCTTCCATGGAAACGATCTGCTCCCTGTACCGGTCCAGCTTGAAAATATCCGCAAACTCCCGCACGAATCCGGCATCCACGAATTTTTCCAGAGTGGCCTCCGAAAGCCCGTCGATGTTCATGGCATCCCGGCTCACAAAAAGGGAAAAACGCTTGATCTTCTTGGCCTGGCAGTCGGGATTCGTACAGTAAAGGGACTTGACCCCGTTTTCCCGACGGATCTCCGTCTGTCCTCCGCAGACAGGGCACGCTTCCGGGATCGGAAGATTCCCGCTCCCCGTCAGGTTTTCCGCGATCTGGGGAATGATCATATTGGCCTTGTAGACGGTGATCCTGTCTCCTATCCCCAGCTTCAGGGACTCTGCGATACTCACATTGTGGACGCTGGCCCGGCTCACGGTGGTCCCTTCCAGCTCCACGGGGTCAAAGACCGCCACCGGATTGATGAGCCCCGTCCTGGAGGCGCTCCACTCCACAAAGCGCAGAGTGGTCTCCGCCGTCTCGTCGGCCCATTTGAAGGCGATGGAATCCCTGGGAAACTTGGCTGTCCGTCCCAGAGAACGGCCATAGGCTATGCTGTCATAGAGGAGCACCAGGCCGTCGGAAGGAAAATCGTTTTCCCCGATGCGGGACTCAAATTCCTCCACCGCCGCCGCCAGCGACTCCCGGTCCACCCGCCTGTATTCCACCACGTCAAATCCCTGGGAAGCCATCCACTTGAACTGCTCTTCCCTGGAATCGGCAAAATCCACGCCGTCGGCCCGCACCAGGGCAAAGGCGAAGAAATTCACGTTTCTCCTGGCCGTGATCTCATTGTTGAGCTGACGCACCGTCCCGCTGCACAGATTCCTGGGATTCTTGTACTTGGCGTCGGCGTCTCCGATCTCTTCATTGATCTTGTAAAAATCCGAATATTTGATAACAGCCTCTCCCCGGAGCACCAGTTCTCCGTCATAGGGAATGGTGAGAGGCACATTGGAAAAGACTCTGGCGTTGTTGGTGATGACTTCGCCGATCTCTCCGTTTCCCCTGGTCACAGCCTTGGCCAGCGCTCCGCCCTCATAAGTCAGCACGATGGTCAGGCCGTCCATCTTCCAGGACAGGAGCCCCTCTTTGTCCCCCAGCCAGTCCGCCAGGGCTCCCACATCCTTGGTCTTATCCAAAGACAGCATGGGACTTTCATGGGCCTCCTTGGGCAGCTCACTGAGAAGCTCATAGCCCACCTGGACCGTGGGGCTTCCCGCCATGGTGATCCCTGTCTCCTTCTCCAGGGCCAAAAGCTCATCGTACAGCCTGTCATATTCAAAATTGCTCATGATCTCCCGGTCTTCCTGATAGTAGGCTCTGGACGCCTCCTTCAAAAGACCGGTCAGCTCCCGTATCCGCGCCGGTTTATTTTCCATCCGTCTCCCCCTGCTCACGCTGTTCTCGAAAAGGCCTGTCGCTGGAAGCGGCCAGCCACTGTTTCAGCTCCCGGATCTCCTCTGGGCCGGCTTCCCGGTATCCGCCGGAAGGGATCCCGTCCAAAGTAAATCCCATGACCCGCACTCTCTTGAGCGCTGTTACCCGGCAGCCCAGATACTCGCACATCCGCCGGATCTGGCGGTTCAGTCCCTGAGTCAGGATGATCCGGAATTCCCTGGGCCCTGTCTTCTCCGCCCGGCAGGGAGCCGTCACCGTATCCAGGATCGGCACTCCGCATCTCATGGCCTCCAGGAAACCGGGCGTCACCTCTTTATTGATCCGGACCAGATATTCCTTCTCATGGGCATTTCCCCTCCGGAGGATCTTATTGACCAGTTCCCCTTGATTGGTCATCAGGATCAGCCCTTCCGAATCCTTATCCAGTCTCCCGATGGGATAGACTCTCCTGGGATAAGCCACCATGTCCACGATATTCTTTTCATCCTTAAACCGGGCCGTGGTGCAGACCACTCCCACAGGCTTATTGACCAGCAAAAGCACCGGCGGCTCCTGGGCCTCCACCGGCGTTCCGTCCACCTCTACCCGCTGTCCCGGAGAGACTTTCTGCCCCATGACCGGCTGCAGTCCGTCCACCGTGACCCGTCCCTGGCTGATGAGGCGGTCCGCCTCCCTCCTGGAGCAGACCCCAGCTTCACTTAAATACTTGTTCAAACGGATCTCCAATGGCCGCTCCCCCTTCTTAATCCAATATGAACATTATAGCCGCCAGGCCTTCTCCCGTCAAGGGCGGGAGCGGCCCGCCCGTCCGGACCCGGAGCCTGCTGCCCGGCAGGGAGCGGCCCGCGCTCTCTGGGCTCCGGCCGCCTCTCCATAGAGCACGCCTGACCGGCAGACTGTTTTCTGCAAAGCAGAGCGGCAGACCTCCTCCGCCAGACTATATACCTATAGCGCAAAAAGAAACAGGACGGGGATCTCTCCCCGTCCTGCCTCTATGGAAAAAGGATATGCGGTCAGGCTTTTGCTTTGCCGGTCTTGACTTTCGTAGTCAGGGTATTGCTCTCCTTATAAGGACGGAACAGCATATAGAGGATGACCGCCAGGCAGATGGCCGCGGCGATGACTCCCGCTGCGTTTCCGTTTCCGGTGAACAGGCTGCCGAACTGGTATACCATCAGTGCGATGACATAGGCAAACACACACTGATACCCGATGGCGAACCAGGTCCACTTGGCGCTGTTCATCTCCCGCCTGATGGCGCCGATGGCCGCGAAGCAGGGCGCGCACAGGAGATTGAAGATCAGGAAGGAGTACGCGGACAGGGGCGTGAAGACCTCCCGCATATTGGCCCACACCTGCCATCCGTTTTCCGCCACCTCTTCAAAACCGCCGAAGAGGACGCCGAAAGTACCGACCACGTTTTCCTTCGCGATCAGGCCGGTGACGCTGGCAACAGCTCCCTGCCAGTGTCCCCATCCCAGGGGCGCGAAGATCCAGGCGATCCCGCGGCCGATGGCGGCCAGGATGCTGTTATCCATCTCCACAGCGCCGAAACCATCGGGACCCCATCCATAGGAAGAGGTGAACCATACCAGAATCGTCGCCAGCAGGATAATGGTCCCGGCCTTCTTGATGAAGGACCAGCCCCGCTCCCACATGGAACGCAAAACGCCGCTCACGGTGGGCCAGTGGTAAGCCGGCAGCTCCATCACGAAAGGCGCCGGATCTCCCGCGAACATCCTCGTCTTCTTCAGCATGATGCCGGAGAGGATGATGGCCGCGATGCCGATGAAGTACGCGCTGGGCGCCACCCACCAGGCTCCGCCGAAGAGAGCGCCCGCGATCAGGGCGATGATCGGCAGCTTGGCGCCGCAGGGGATAAAGGTGGTGGTCATGATGGTCATCTTCCGGTCTCGGTCGTTTTCAATGGTCCTGGAAGCCATGACTCCGGGAACTCCGCAGCCGGTGCCGATGAGCATCGGGATAAAGGACTTTCCGGAAAGACCGAATTTACGGAAGATACGGTCCAGCACAAAGGCGATCCTGGCCATATAGCCGCAGCTCTCCAGGAAAGCCAGGAACAAAAACAGCACCAGCATCTGAGGCACGAAGCCCAGGACCGCGCCGACGCCGGCCACGATGCCGTCCAGGATCAGGCCTGACAGCCAGGCCGGGCAGTTTGCCGCGTCCAGGCCGCTCTCGATGAGTCCGGGAAGGCCGGGGACCCATACCCCGTAGTCCGCCGGATCCGGCTCTTCCATCTGGGCCGCTTCCAGATACGTATCATAAGTGACCGGGATCTCTTCCGTCACATTTCCATTGTCGTCATAGAGATACGCTGTGGTGGTGACGGTTTCCGCCTGCTCCGGGATCAGTACGGTCTCGTCCTCCGTAGACTGCGCTTCATCCACGGCTCCCGCCGAAGCAGCCGCCTCCAGGAACGCATCCTTCACCGCTCCGGGCACTTCATACTCTTCCGCCGCTTCCTCATACTGTCCGCGCCCGATCCCAAACAGATACCAGCCATCGCCGAACACGCCGTCGTTGGCCCAGTCGGTGAAAATGGTGCCCACGGTGGAGACGGACACATAGTAAACGATGAACATGACGAGAGCAAAGATCGGAAGGGCCAGGAACCGGTTGGTCACCACCCGGTCGATCTTATCAGAAGTAGAAAGCTTCCCGGCATTCTTTTTCTTATAGCAGCTCTTGATGATGGACGCGATATAGATATAACGCTCGTTGGTGATGATGCTCTCCGCGTCGTCGTCCAGCTCCTTCTCCGCCGCCTTGATGTCGGTCTCGATGTGGGCCAGAGTGGCCTTGTCAATATTGAGCTGGGCCAGCACCTTCTCATCCCGCTCGAAGATCTTGATGGCATACCATCTCTGCTGCTCCAGCGGCATATTATGTACGGCAGCCTCCTCGATGTGCGCCAGAGCGTGCTCCACAGCTCCGCTGAAGCTGTGCTGGGGAATGGTCTTCGTCCCCTCCGCCGCCTTGACCGCCTCCTCGGCTGCTTCCATGATCCCGGTGCCCTTCAGAGCCGAGATCTCCACCACCTTGCAGCCCAGCTGCCTGGACAGTTCCGCCGTGTTGATCTTATCTCCGTTTTTCTTCACCACATCCATCATATTGATGGCCACCACCACGGGAATGCCAAGCTCCGTCAGCTGAGTGGTCAGGTACAGGTTCCTTTCCAGGTTGGTGCCGTCCACGATGTTTAAGATGGCGTCCGGCCGTTCATGGATCAGATAGTTTCTCGCCACCACTTCTTCCAGTGTATAGGGAGAAAGGGAATAGATCCCGGGAAGGTCCATGATGATGACATCATCGTGCTTTTTTAAGCGTCCTTCCTTTTTCTCCACCGTGACGCCGGGCCAGTTCCCCACAAATTGGTTGGAACCGGTCAGGCCATTGAACAGGGTGGTCTTACCGCTGTTGGGGTTGCCTGCCAGGGCAATTCTAATGTTCATAGTCTTCGTCCTTTCCCAATAACTCTCCTCTTGATCTGCTACTGCACCTCTATCATCTCTGCGTCCGCTTTCCGAAGAGACAGCTCATAGCCTCGAACATTTACTTCCACAGGATCTCCCAGGGGAGCTACCTTCCGCACATGGATCTCCACGCCGCGGGTGATGCCCATGTCCATGATCCTGCGCTTCACCGCGCCCTCTCCGTGGAGCTTCACCACGGTGACGGTATCGCCGACTTTTGCCTGTTTCAATGTCTTCATCCCTCATCCTCCTGCTGTTTCACACTGGCCCTCACCATGATCTTCCCCGCCATCTCCCGGCTGATCGCGATGCGCGACTCTTTCACATTTACGATCAGATTGCCTCCGATGGTGGAGACGATGGTGACGCTTCCTCCGGAGACAAAGCCCAGATTTTCCAGATGGGCCCGCACCTCCGGCTTTCCGCCCACCTTCAGTATCATATTTTCTTCTCCCACCTGTGCAAGTGTCAGCGGCATCATCCATCATCCCTCTCTTTGCTTTTTGCTCGGCGCATCCATTTATGGAGCGGGTAAGTTATTACTAACCAGTTTCTAAAAAATATAGTTAGACTTTTCTAACCAGATATATGTTAGCACTGTCTAACTGTTTTGTCAAGGTTCCCTTTTCGTTTTTTTTCATTTTCTTCCTTTGACATCCATATGGAAACTCTCTATAATGATTGTGATTTCTAATGACCCTTTTCCACACAGGAGGCAGATATGAAGACCATTGCTGTCATCGACGACGACGTATATATCGGGAACATGCTGGAGGAGCTCCTCTCCCAGGAGGGTTTCGGCGTCCTGAGGGCCTATTCCGGTACGGAGGCCCTGCTCCTTTTGGACAGCCAGAGGCCGGATCTGATCCTTTTGGATCTGATGCTGCCAGGCCTCTCCGGAGAGGAGGTGCTGAAACGTGTCTCCGGGATCCCCGTAATCGTCCTCAGCGCCAAGGGGGACACCACGGACAAAGTGAGCCTGCTGCTGTCGGGCGCCGCCGACTATGTCACCAAGCCCTTTGACACCAAAGAGCTCTTGGCCAGGATCACCGTCCAGCTGCGGAATGAAGAGTCCAGGCGGGCGCCCTCCTCCCTCCTGTCCTACGGTTCCCTGTCCCTCAACGCGGACCCCCATACCGTTTCCCTGGACGGGACGCCGGTCCATCTCACCAAGACCGAGTACGCCATCTTAAAGCTCCTCATGCAGAACCCCCGTCAGGTCCTGACCAAATCCCAGCTTCTGGAGCGCATAAGCGCCGACACTCCCGACTGCACCGAATCTTCCCTGAAGATCCATGTCAGCAACCTGCGCAAAAAGCTGCGGGAGGTGGACGGCCGGGATTATATCGAGGCGGTCTGGGGCATCGGCTTTAAGCTGCGGGAGTTTTAATCTTTATCTTTTCTTTACGATTTCCTTTACCGGTTTCTTTACGGAGGCCTGCTAAAGTATCCTTATCACATATAAGGAGGAATCACTATGGAGTATGTTCTGACAGCCAGCGGCCTCACCAAGAAATACCGGCATTTTACGGCCCTGGACAGTCTTTCCATCCATGTTCCAAAGGGCGCCATCTACGGCTTTATAGGGAAGAACGGCGCCGGCAAGACCACTTTGATCCGTCTCATCTGCGGGCTCCAGAATCCCACGGACGGAGACTATACCCTCTACGGCATCCACTGCCGGGACCGGAATCTGCCAAAGGCGCGCCGCCGCATGGGCGCCGTGGTGGAGACCCCGTCCATCTATCTGAACATGACGGCGGAAGAAAATCTGAGGGAACAGTACCGCATACTGGGGATCCCTTCCTTTGAGGGCATCGAGGAATTGATCTCCCTGGTGGGACTGGAGCACGCCGGAAAGAAAAAGGCCAAAAACTTTTCCCTCGGTATGCGCCAGCGGCTGGGCATCGCTGTAGCCCTCTGCGGGGAGCCGGATTTTCTGGTGCTGGACGAACCGGTGAACGGTCTGGATCCCCAGGGCATCATCGAGATCCGGGAGCTGATCCTGAGGCTGAACCGGGAAAAACAGATCACCTTCCTGATCTCCAGCCATATCCTGGATGAGCTTTCCCGTCTGGCCACCCATTACGGCTTCATCGACCGGGGACGCATCATCAAGGAGATCAGCGCGGAGGAGCTGGAAAATGCCTGCCGCAAGTGCATCCAGGTGGAAGTGACGGACACCAGGGCCCTTTCCAGGGTACTGGATTCCATGGGGATCGATTACAACATCATTTCCCACAGCCAGGCGGACATTTTTGCCCAGGTACCGGTCACCAGGCTGGTGCTGGCCCTCCATGAAGAGGGCTGCGACGTGCTCTCTGTGAGAGAACGGGATGAAAGCCTGGAAAGCTACTATATCAGTCTGGTGGGAGGGGATCGCAATGAGTAGATTGATGTCCGCGGGGCTTCCCCGCTTAAAGAAAGAAAAGTTTTTCTGGATCGGGACCGGCTTCATGGTCCTGATGGCCGTCTTCATGGTCTGGAACGAGCACCATATGTGCCTCTATTACAGCGCGGAAGCGTCCATGGACAGCATCCTGACCACTTACTGCCAATTTATCGGGATCTTTTCCGCCGCCTTCTCCAGCCTGTTTCTGGGCACGGAATACAGCGACGGCACCATCCGCAACAAGCTAATCATCGGACACAGGAGGAGCGCCGTCTATCTCTCCAGCCTGGTCCTCAATATCACCGCTTCCTGCCTGATGTGCGCCGCCTACCTGCTGACGGCCTTCGGCCTGGGATATCCCTTCCTGAAGGTGCTTCCGTCCGCTCCGGCAGCCAATATCCTGTTCACCCTCTTCGGCTCGGTGCTGACGGTGGCCGCCTACTGCGCCATCTTCACCTTCATCAGCCTCCTTTGCCGGAACAAAGCGGCGTCGACGGCCATCAACCTGGTCACCGCCTTCTTCCTGCTCTTCGCCGCTTCCTATATCATCTCTTCCCTGGATCAGCCGGAGATGTGGGAGAGCTACGCTTACCTTTCCGATTCCGGAGAGCTGGTGGAGGAACCGGCCCAGCCCAACCCCATGTATCCCAGGGGCATGAAGCGGGACATCCTGGAATTTTTGAACGATCTTCTTCCGGGAAACCAGTGCTTCCGTTATTTCCAGTATCCCGGACCGGATGAATGGGTCATGCCGGTATACGCCGGACTCACCGTGGCGGCCTTCACCGGAGGAGGGATCTGGCTCTTTAAACGAAAAGATCTAAAATAGGAAGGGGGAGATTTCCCATGTTCTGGCCGGCCGTCCTCATCTTCTTCCTTTCCGCTCTGTGCCTGGCCCTGATGCTCAAGGTCCGGTCTCTGCGGAGGGCAGCCAAAGAAATACGCCTCCAGCTTTCCGAAAAGCTGGAGACATCCACCAACACCACCATTCTCCTATCCTGCCGGGACCGGGAGCTTACCCGTCTGGCCGCCTCCCTCAACCGGGAGCTGCGCCGCCTGCGGGATTCCAGGCTCCGCTATGAACAGGGCGACCAGGAGTTAAAAAACGCGGTCACCAATCTTTCCCACGACCTACGGACTCCTCTCACCGCCATCCTGGGCTACCTGGACCTTCTGGACAGCGTGGAAAAATCACCCAGGGCCGGATCTTACCTGGCCATGATCCGGAACCGTTCCGAATTCCTGCGCCAGCAGATGGAAGAGCTGTTCCGCTATTCCATCGCGGCCTCCGCTCCCGACGAGGAGCGGGAGTCCCTCTCTCTGGGCGCCGTGCTGGAAGAGAGCCTGGCCTCCTACTACGGAGCCATGACCGGACAGGGCCTCGTGCCGGAGATCTCCATTCCTGAAAAAAAGGTGGAGCGGTATCTGAACCGCTCCGCCTTGATCCGCATCTTCGGCAATATCATCAGCAACGCTTTAAAATACAGCGAGGGAGACCTCTCCGTCGTCATGGAAGAAAACGGCTCCATCCGTTTCTCCAACCAGGTCCACGGGATGGATGCCGTATCGGCAGGACGCCTCTTCGACCGCTTCTATACCGTGGAGACCGGACGCCAGTCCACAGGCCTGGGCCTCTCCATCGCCAAGCTCCTGACGGAGCGGATGGGCGGGACCATCGACGCTTCCCTGGAAAAAGACCGCCTCACCATCTTTCTCTATTTCCCGGCCGCCCCTCTCTAAGCTTCGTCCTCTTCTTCATATTCCACCGGCTCGTCCCGCAGCTGGTCTTCCACCACCTGCCAGGCTTTTCCAAAATCCGCTTCCTTGAACAGGGCCGCCAGCCCTGTGATCTGCTTGAGCCGCAGGATCTCATCCCGGTCCATTCCCAGATTCTTGGCGATCCAGGCGTCGGAACGGCCCAGCTCATGGAGCTCCTTTATGATATTGCTCATCAGATCCACGTCGTGGGAGCCTCTGGCCCTGTTGTGCCGGATGGTGCTGGCCATCCGCTCGTCGATGGGCTTGTCGATGACGGAGACCGGCAAAAGCCCCTTCTCTCTCTTATAAATATCCTGGTGATCCAGCATGATCCTGTACCGGTGAAACCCGTCCACGATCACATAGACATCCCGCTTCTCATCGTAATAACAGACAATGGGCATGGTATACCCATCCTCCTTGATGCTGTCATAGAGAAGTTTCAGCTCCGGAGGAGCCACAGCGTTTGGATTGTAGGTATTGGCCTCGATCTTTTCGATGGGCACGGGCCGCACCCCGTAGGCAGGGCTTTTAAATGCCATCGCCGTTCACCACCTTTGCGTATTTTTCTTTCAGTCCCTTCACCAGCCTCTGCTGCTCCCTGGTCAAGCCGAAGCCCATGAAGCGGCAGATATGGTCGTTCTTCAAAATGCAGAAACACATCCGCTTCCAGCTGGGAATATCTTTGGTGGACTTGATGTCGTCGGTATTATCCGGCAGCTTATCCAAGAAAATGACCCTGGAATTTTTCATCACCGTATAATTGGAGACCCCGTTTCTCTTGATGCGGTATCCGTGATCCAGAAGCTCCTGTATGGTCTCCTCCTCCAGTCCGCCTCCCACCTTGTGCCAGAAATCGATGGAGGTCTGGAATTTTTTGATGTAACTGTTCCGGAGACGGGCCGGAAGCGTGGCCAGGAGGAATTTCGTATAAGATTCCCAGGTATGTCCCTCCGGAAGAGTGATGTTCCGGTATCCCATGGCCTTGGACCTGCCGTACACGGCGCCGAAATTGGCTCCCATCACCCGGCCCACCAGCTTGACCCAGATCTGGGGATCGATGACCCGGTATAAGTTCAGGCTCTCCTTGGCGCTGTCGTTGAAGGGGGAGGCCACCCGCATCTGCTCCGGGGCCACTCCCGCCATATAGTAAAGGTCGTAGATCCTGTTGTAATCATACTGGAATTTGTAATTGGCGTGCCACACGTCCGATGTGGTCCAGTCATAGATGGGAGAAGCCACCCACACATCCTTGAACTGCCTGGTGATCCAGCAGGTACCCTTATAGCCGTGGCGCCTGTTGAGGATGCCGCTGTAACGCTGGAGCGATTCATTGGCCCGGATCCCCAGGAGACAGACGGTCCGCTTATTGCCGTGGGCCAGCCTGTACCAGCGGCCGAACTGCCTGGCCAGATCCTCCTGATGCATTTTATAGTGATAGGTGGTCATGGGATTGTTTTTCAGATTGATCACATAAGGATGATCCGGCATGGGGCGGACCCAGATGTCTTCCTTGGTGTCGTCCCAGGGATACCAGTACATCTCATAGCTGCTGAGAGCCGTCCTGGTGGCCATGGGCAGACAGACCCAGTAGGGCTTTACGTCCTTTTCGATCCGCTTGAAGGTCCGCTCCACATATTCGGTGGTCACACTGTACTGGGCCTCAAAGTCCTGATGGAAGACGCCGATCTTCTTTCCCGGATAATATTTCTTCTGGTAGTCCAGCACCATATTCAGCAGGACGCCGCTGTCCTTCCCTCCGGAAAACGAGACAAAGATATTATCAAATTCTTCAAACAAAAAATGAAGGCGCTCCTGGAGCGCCTCATAGACGTTGATGGACAAAAACTCCCTCCGCATTGAATTCCGCCTTTTCCCCAAAGAATATCCAATTTATTCCAACATTGGATAATCTTACCATAAAATCCGGCAAAATTCAACGTTTCCGAACAGAGAACAGACGAAAACGTCTAAAAATCCCTAAAACCGCACCTCGATATGCTTCAATACTCCCGAAGTCCAGTTCATCCGCAGCCTCGTACGGATGGCCCGGGGGATCTCCTCCATTTCCCAGAAAAACGGAGGCATATAGACCATCTCCTGAAACTCGCCGGGCGAAAATCCCCAGGATTTAAACAGCTTCGCCGCGTCGTCTATGGGAAAGACCGTCCTCTCCCCGCCCTTCCACAGGCCCGACATCCGGCGGGACCTGCGGGAACCTCTGGAAGTCTTGCAGTCGAAGAAAAGGCCGCCGCCCGGGAACTGCTTCTCCAGCGTCATAAAAAGCTCCTTCACATGCTCCTGCGTGATCAGGCCCATCACATTGGAGGCCACCAGGTAGAACCCTCTTTCCGCCTCTTCCCTGATCTGTTCTGTCCACTCGGTGCGCAGCACATTGGCCGGCAGATTCCTCTCCCGCTCGCCGCAGGGCAAAAACTGCTCCCGCAGTTCCAGCGCATCGGGAAGATCCAGATTGACCCACCTGCAGCGTCCATTGTCCACCAGAGGGAACAGCGTATCCAGTCCGCAGCCCGCATCCACGATGACGGCCTCCGGCCGCTCCTCCAGATACTTGCGGATCTGCCTGCAGAAGATCCACTGACCGACGGACCAGGTCACCGCCTGGGATTCCCGGATATCCAGATATTCAAAAGGGTATCCGGACTGCTCCACCACCTGCCTCGCCAAAGGATCCTCAAAAGGTCCGCCATATTTTTTCGCACACCAGGCCCTTCCGAAAACCGGGGCCAAAAACGGTTCGATCGCCTTATTTCTTTCCATGGGATGTCTCCTTCCATCCTCCCATTATAGCAAAGGCGCCGGCAAAAATCAAACCCCGCTGAATACGCACTCTCCCCGGCAGAACGTCTTCAGGAGCCGGATCTTTTGAATCTCCTCCGGATCCGTCTCCAGCGGATCCCGGTCCGTCAGGATGAAATCCGCGTTTTTTCCCGGCTCCAGGCTTCCTTTTTCCCGCTCCTCGCCGTATTGTCTGGCTGCGCTGATCGTGACTGCCCTGAGGGCTTCCTCCACCGGGATCCGCTCCTCCTCTCCCAGCAGGATGCCGCTTTCCGTCCTGCGGACCGCCGCGCACCGGACCGTCTCCCACATATCCGGCTCCAGCACCGGCGTATCCTGATGGAAGGTAAAGGGAAGGCCCTGGGCCAGGGCAGAGCCGGCCGGACTTATGCCCGACGCCCTCTCCATGCCCAGATTCCGGATATGGACGTCTCCCCAGCGGCGGATATGAGCCGGGAAGAAGGAGACAAAAGCGCCCAGCCGGGCCGCCTCCCTCACCTGGTCCTTTCCCATGAGCTGCCCGTGGATGATCACAGGCCTGAGCGCAGAAAAACCGGGATACCTCTCCTTCGTCCAGGCAAGGCACCTCAAAAACTGGGCGATGGCGGCGTCCCCGTTGCAGTGAGCCAAAAGCTGGACCTGCTCCTGCGCCGCCAGGACCATGGCCTCCTTCACTTCCGCATCGCTCATGGTCCCGTAGCCGCAGGAGGCGCTTCCCAGATACGGCTCTCTGAGCCAGGCTGTCCGTCCCTGGGGAGACCCGTCCAGAAAGATCTTGATGCCGCCGATGCGGAAGTGTTCTCGGTATCCATCCAGATACGGCGCAAACTCCTCCTTCACCGCCGGATAATCTCCGACGGAGGCATATGCGGCCAGATCCAGATACAAAAGCCTCCTGCCCAGCAGCATCCGGATGGCGGGGAACATCTCTTTTACCAGCATCCCCTCCTGGACGGTGGTGATGCCGTGGGCCCCATAGGACGCCTGAGCCTTCCCGTAAGCTTCTGCCAGCGCATCCGGTTCCGGCCCCGGGATCTTTCTCTGATACAGGAACAGGGCGTTTTCCTCCAGATACCCGGTGAGCTTTCCGTCCCGCGTCTCTATGCGTCCGCCCTCCGGAGACGGAGTCTTTTCTGTGATGCCCATCCGGGAAAGGGCCGCGCTGTTCATCAGACCCATATGGCCGGACCTGTGCTGGATCAGCAGCGGATTTTCCGGAGCGGCCCTGTCCAGGGCGGCGAGGGACGGATTCCGCCCGCCGGGCATCCGGTTGTGGTCGTAGTTTCCCGCCTTCACCCACTGCCCCGGCGCTATGCCTTCCCGCCGGATATACGCCCGGATCCGTTCCTCCAGCTCCTCCTCCGAAGCGGCTCCTTCCAGGGAAACCTGCAAAAACGAATAGGCCGTCTGGGTAAAATGGCTGTGGGCATCCAAAAAAGCCGGAAGCACCCAGGCGCCCTCCAGATCCGTCCGGCCTCCTCCCGCCTCCGCCAGTTCCTCTCTCTTTCCCACCGCCAGGATGCGCCCGTTCTCCGTCAGGAGCGCGTCCGCGCCTTTTTCTCCAAAGATCTTTCCTCCGTAAAACAGATGCCTTCCTTCCATATGATCTCCTCCTGTCCCGTTTTTCCTAGTGTCCGGCAAAACGCGCCGTCTTATTCCTGGAGCTGCCGCGAAAACGCCTCTTCCAAAAACAGAAAAGAAATGACAATGCCGGAAGAGGCATGATATAATATGCGTAAAAATCCCGGCCAAAGACAGGAGTCAGGAGCGGCAGCTCGATCCAGGAGCGGCAGCTCGATCCAGGCGCGTGTCTTTCGCTCCATGGATCTTTGGTCAGAAGATCAGGAACAACAAAGGAGGTTCTTTATGTTTCGAGAAATGCGCAGAAAAAAACAGCAGCTTTCCCGGGAGGCCTGCCGCCGGGTGCTGGCCCGGGGCACTTCCGGCGTCCTGGCCCTCTCCGGCGACGGCGGCTACCCTTACGCAGTCCCCATCAGTTATCTGTACGACGGCTCCAAGCTCTATTTCCACTGCGCCAGGGAAGGGCATAAGCTGGACGCCATCGCCCGCAGCCCCAAGGCTTCCTTCTGTGTCATCGGCCAGGACCAGGTGGTCCCGTCCGAATACACCTCTTATTACCGCAGCGTCATCGTGTTCGGACAGATCCGCATCCTGTCCGGTGACGGAGAAAAAAGGGACGCCATTGAGCGGCTGGGGATCAAATACGCCCCTGAGGACAGCAGCGAAAACCTCCGGGACATGATCGGCCGCTACTGGGATTCCCTCTGCATGCTGGAAATGACTCCGGAGCACATCACCGGAAAAGAAGCCCTGGAACTGGTAAAAGCTTGAGGGGAGTGTCGCAAAATCATCAATAGCGGATGATTGAGCGGCACTTCCGCTCGTTACAGCTAAAAATCCGGTGTCTTCTCTGCTTTCAGAGTTGAACGCCGGATTTTTGCCGTACTTTAATAAGATCTCTCGGTTTTCTGCTTTTTCTATGCGCTTTTTGCTCCAAACAGATGGCTTCCTGTCCGTCCATTTTGGATCTTGGCATGCAGTTTA
>CAJFUL010000040.1 GCA_904420245.1 Candidatus Paralachnospira avium | reverse complement strand
TTTTTTCTTCTTCTTTTTCGTTCTTATGGATCAGCTCATTTAATTTGCTCATGCTCAAAACTTCCTCCAGCTTTTTATTCATAACCACACGTCCTTTCCGCATTGACTTTAAATTATTATATCACCATTCTTTATTTTTTACTATCAAAACTTTCCTTCTTTTTAAGATTTTATATTTATTTCATAGTTGGGAGGCCAAGATGCCTTATAATTTTTTCAGTTTGGCAAAGGTGGCGTACATCCGCTTTCTTCCGGCCCTGTCGAAATCCACCGTGACCTCAAAATCCTTTTTCTGCTCCGTGATGTCCGCCACGGTCCCCTCTCCGAATTTCACATGGAGGACCCGGTCTCCTACTCCGTAGGAGAGGGATTCCGCCTTGGCCACCGTAAACTGACGGCCCATATAGGACTTCAGACTGCTGTCTGCGGATCCGTATCTGGCGGCCGGCGCCGACCAGCTTCCTCCCCGCTCCGTCACGGCGCCTCTGGAGATCTCAAAGACATCGTCGGAAAACCTCGCGCCGCCCGGACGCTCATTCCCGAAGGTCCTGACGGTCCCGGCCGGGCTTTCGGTTCCCCGGAACTGGAATATGGAAGAGACGGGATCCTTTTTCAGGTACATGGGAGGGATCTCCCCCAGGAACCGGGAAGGTTTGCTGAAGCGTGTCTCTCCCTTTACCATCCTCTGCCTGGCGCAGGTCAGGATCAGCTCTTTCCTGGCCCTGGTGATCCCCACATAGCAGAGGCGCCGCTCCTCCTCCAGCTCCTCCGGATCGTCCCCCGTGATGGCCATATATCCGGGAAAGAGGCCGTCCTCCAGCCCGGCCAGATACACCACGGGAAATTCCAGTCCCTTGGCGCTGTGGAGCGTCATGAGCACAGCCCTGTTTTCCGAATCCTCCAGGCTGTCCACATCTGCCACCAGAGCCACCTCCTCCAAAAAGCCGCTCAAGGTCGCCGTTTCCTCTGTATCTTCCATCCTCTCTTCGTAGGCGGCCGCCTTGTTCTTGAGCTCCTCGATATTCTCCAGCCTGGCCTCGGCCTCCACATCGTCCTCGCCTTCCAGCTCCTCCCGGTATCCGGTATCGTCCAGGATATCCTCTATCAGATCGCGGATGGAATAATAGGGGAGCTTGCTGCGCAGCACCTGGATCTGGCGCGCGAAGGCCAGGACCTTTCCTGCCGTCCTGCCCAGCGACGGCACCTGATCCGCCGCCTGACAGGCTTCAAAAAAGCTGAGGCCGTGGGCTTCCCCATAGGCCATGAGCTTCCCGATGCTGGCCGCTCCTATGCCCCTCTTGGGCACGTTGATGATCCTCTGGACCGCCAGGTCATCCCTGGCGCCTCCGACTGTTTTTAAGTAGCTCAAGATATCCTTGATCTCCCGCCTCTGATAGAAGTTGACGCCTCCCACCAGCCGGTAGGGGATATTCCTGGCCACGCACTTTTCCTCCAGGAGCCTGGACTGGGCGTTGGTCCTGTAGAGGACCGCAAAATCCGAATAAGAAGCGCCCTCCAGCACTCTCTTTTCTATATCGGCCGCTATGCCGTCGGCCTCCTCATAGGCCGTATCATACTGCCGCAGGCGGACGGGATCTCCCTCCTCGTTTTCTGTCCAGAGCGTCTTTTCCTTCCGCCCCTCATTGTGGCGGATCACCTCATTGGCCGCCCGCAGGATATTCCCGGTGGACCTGTAGTTCTGTTCGAGGCGGATCACCGCAGTCCCGGGAAAGGCGCTCTCAAACTCCAGGATATTGCCGATATTGGCTCCCCGGAACCTGTAGATGGACTGATCGTCGTCTCCCACCACGCAGAGATTCTGATATTTCCTGGAGAGCAACTCCACCAGCCTGAACTGGGCCGTATTGGTATCCTGATACTCGTCCACCATGATATAGCGGAACCGCTCCTGATAGTAGTCAAGGACCGCCGGATCCGTCCGGAACAGCTCCACGGTCTTCATGATCAAGTCATCAAAATCCAGGGCGTTGTTCTTCAAAAGCTGGGCCTGGTATTCCAAATACGCTTCCGCCATCCTCGTCTGCCGGAAATCCCCGGCCGCTCTGGAGGAAAACTCTTCCGCCGATACCAGCTCATCCTTGCAGCTGGAAATGACAGACAGGATCTGCCTCTCCTTGTACTGCTTCGGATCCAGCTCCAGCTTTTTTATGACCTGCCGCATCAAGGTCTTCTGATCGTCCGCGTCATAAATGGTAAAATCCGTCCCATATCCCAGACACTGGATATGGCGGCGCAGGATGCGCACACAGGTGGAATGAAACGTCGAGACCCAGACCGCGTCGGCTCCGAACTCCACCAGCTTATCGACCCGCTCCCGCATCTCGGCGGCCGCCTTATTGGTAAAAGTCAGCGCCATGATGTTCCAGGGATTCACTCTGCATTCCTCGATCAAATAGGCGATCCTGTGGGTCAGGGCCCTGGTCTTCCCCGACCCAGCTCCCGCCAGGATCAGGAGGGGCCCCTCCGTCGTCATCACAGCCTGTCTCTGCATAGGATTCAATGTATCGTAGCTGCTCATCTGTCTATACTCCTGTACTCTGCCCAAACTCCGGCTCTGTCCGCCGCGTTTACCGCAAAAAAGCCAGACACCTCAGTATCCGGCTTTTTCCTGTCGATCTGTCAAAAATATGGCCTGCTCACGGAAGTTCACAGCTTCTGCCCGCAATTGGGGCAGAAATTCGCTCCGTTCGTCTTGGTCCCGCAGTTGGGACAGAAATTGGGCTTTTTCCCTGTGCTGCCCTGGCCTGCGCCGGGAGCCATGGATCCCTTCATCTGCTCCATCATCTGCTGTCCCATCATCATGCCCATCTGCATGCCCGCCATATCGGCAGCCATATGTCCTCCGGCTCCGCCCCTTTCCATGGAATCCGCCATGGCCATCTGCTGGTAGCGTCCCATGTCGCCCACCATGCTCTGGGAGGCCGTCTTGTTGATCATCCTCTGGATCTCCTCCGGATAAGAGACGCTCTGGATGGAAAATCCTGTGATGGCAATGCCGATGCGGCGGATCTCCATGTCCAGATCCATGCAGATGCCTCTGCCGATCTCCGAAGCGTTGGCCTGGAGATTGAACATATCCTTCCCTTCCTTGGAGATCCACTTCATCAAAAGCGGATCCAGCTGGGCCATGACCCGCTCCTTCACATCATCCACCGTATACTGGTTCCGGATCCCCGCCACCTTGTCAATGAGGGCCATGTGATCCGCCACCTTGCAGTTGAACACGCCGAAGGCCCTGATGGGAAGCCCTCCGGGCAGTCCCTGAGCCGGCAGGTTCACCGCATTTTTCGTTCCCCACTTTACCGTAAACTCCTTGGTATTGATGAATAAGACCTCAGCGCGGATGCCGCTGTTGAAGCCGAATTTAAACCCTTTCAGACTGGAAAGGAACGGAATGATGTCCGATTCAATATCGAAGCTTCCCTCATCCCGGAACACTCCCTCCACCTTTCCATTGTACATAAAGATCGCGTCCTGGCCGGGACGGATCACGAGACGGCTGCCCTTCTTGATCTCGTCGTTGTTCCACTTCCAGAAGATCACATCGTCCCGGTATTCCTGCCATTCAACCACATTGGCCATCTGGCCGCCAAAAAGTCCCATTGCCTACCCCTTCTCTATCCGTCTTATTTGCCCAGCTTCGCCTTGAGAGCCGCCAGCTCGTCGTCCACCTGGGAAGAGGGCTGGGAATCGTATTTGCTCATGAGATCATCCAGGCTGCTCTCCTGGGAAGATCTGTTGAGCTCCGCCATGGCGTTGGCCTCGTCCAGCATCTTATTGGCCTTGGCCTCCATCCTGTCGAAGGCGCTGAGATTGCTCCTGGCGCCGTCCACGCTGGCGCCGATCTTGTTGAGCCTCTCCTGGGTCTTCGCCACCTTGACCTTGGCCTTGATGGCGTCTCTCCTGGCATCCAGCTCCGCGATGTCCTTGCACAGCTTATCATGCATCTGGCGCATCTTGGCCGCATTGTCCGCCGCCGCGTCATAAGCCTGCTTCAGAGCCTCTTGCTTGGAAACCATCTGAGCCTTCTGCGCCAGGAACTGCTTGGCATCCGCATCGTTTCCGGCTATAACGGCCTTCTCCGCATACTGCTGGAGCTTATCGATCTCTTCCTCGCACTCGTCCAGCTCTCTCTTGGCCCTGGTCTCCTCCGCCATGACGGAAGCCGTCTCAGCCTTTACCTTGCCCAGGTCGCTCTCCAGATTGCGCATATACTGGTCGATCATCTTCTCCGGATCTTCCGCCTTATCCAAAAGCGCGTTGATATTGGATGACATGATGTCTTTAAATCTCTGAATGATCCCCATGGTAATACCCTCCTTGTCAGGCTAACATTTTCTTCATTATAAGCCATTTCCCCGGCCTTGTCAAAACAAACTGTTTCAACATTTACGTCTTGTCATCTGGTATTAGATACTATATAATGTATGGAGGGGTGAATTCATGAAGACCAATGAAGAATTAGTTTCCGAACTGCTGGAAAAGCTGAAGCGATTAAATTATATACACACGCGGGACATTCCCAATATCGAGCTGTACATGGATCAGGTCACCACTTTTATGGAGCAACATCTCGCCAGCGGCAAACGCCACGACGAGGACAAGATCCTCACCAAGACCATGATCAACAATTACGCGAAAAACGATCTGCTCCCGCCCCCGGTCAAGAAGAAGTATTCCCGGGATCATATCATCCTGCTGGCTTTTATCTATTATTTCAAGGGCTTCCTGTCCATAGGAGACATCCAGGTCCTGCTCTCTCCCCTGTCGGAGAAGTATTTCACGGAGGACCACGATATGCTGGACAAGATCTACGGCGAGATCGTCAAGATCGAAAAGCTCCAGCTGGTGGACCTGATGAAGGAGGTGGCCTCCAGGGCGGAGCTTTCCAGGAATACGTTCAAAAACTATCCGGAGGAGGATAAGCCCTATCTGCAGCTTTTCTCTCTGGTCTGTATGCTGAGCTTCGACGTCTATCTGAAGAAACAGATGATCGAGCAGATCATCGACGAGATGAAGGAAGACAAAGAAAAAGAGACTTCCGAAAAGGGCAAGTCTCCCAAAGACGAATCCTAGACGAGCGGCTCCTGAGACAGGCGGCCGCTCCTGTTTCGGCGGAAAGCGGCCTGTAGATACAGGAGGCTGCGCCTGCGCGAAACAGGATTTCCCACGGAAGGATCCGGCCATGCAGGATCCTCCGCCTGCGGCGGGCCGCATAAGCAGCGTGGTTCTTCTCCGCCGCAGACAAGTCCCATAGCGCAAAAAAGATCCCGAAAAGGGAGAGGCTTCGTAAGGAAGTTCTCTCCCTTCGGCTTTTGTAGTCAGCCGGAATGATTGGATTTGTAGGAAAATCAATCGTA
>CAJFUL010000039.1 GCA_904420245.1 Candidatus Paralachnospira avium | reverse complement strand
GATGTCATAAATATTTACTTTATTTTTGTCGATCAGGTGCAGGAGCAGGTCAAGGGGCCCCTCGAACGCCTGAAGCTTCACCGACAGTGCCATTCCATATCCTCATTTCTCATCTGTCATGCAGTCCTCTCCAGACGCACCACCAAAAGCTCCGACGGATTTCCCAGCCTGAAATTGACAGAGTGGGTCCCCAGGCCGCCGCTGACGATCATGGCCTTCTCCCCTCTCCTGTACATCCCGTAGCTGTATCTGGGGAAAAGCCGGAAATCCGGCGAGACCACGCCCCGGATGCCGGGAAGGCGCACGGTGCCTCCGTGATAGTGGCCGCTCAGGGTAAGATCCGCGCCCCAGCGGGCGTAAGCGGGAAAATAGGCCGGAGAATGGGCCAGCAGGACATGATATTCCGAGCTCCTGGCCACTCCCAGGACCTCTTCCAGATAACCGGACTCCATGGCCTTCCGCCCTTTTTTCTTGTAACAGGCTTCCTCCATGGCAAGGCCCGTGATGGTCAGGACGTCGCTCCCGTCCCGGAGCGTCAGGGATATATTATCCAGGACCGTGACGCCCATCCTGGTCACCTCCCGGTACCACTGTTCCCAGTGGTCCCTGTAGTGGCGGCGCATCCGCTCCTCATGGTTCCCCAGGCCGTAGTAGACCGGATACCGGAAGGCCAGACGCTTCAGGACCCTTAAGCTCTCCGCATACCGGCACTTCCCTCTTTTGGCGTATACCAGGTCGCCTGCGGCCACCACCGCATCCGGATGGATCCGGCGGATGGCCGCCAGCATCCGGTTGTTTCGCCGGCCGGCTCCCTTGTCGTGGAGATCCGCCAGCACCACCATGGTATACCCGTCAAAAGCTTCCCCCAGCTTCGGGGACTCCACCCGGTATTCCTTCACCACCACATGGTTCTGTTCATAAAAGGACCGGGCAAGCACCGCCGTCAGTCCGAGGACCAGGATACCTCCTGCGATCATCCATACCATATATCCCTTCCAAGCCTCCGGAAAATCATTATACACAGTATAGCACGGGTTCTATTTGCAGTCAAACTCACAATAAAAGGAGACTCCGTCCTCCTCGTTCCTGACGCCGTATGCGCAGCCGTGGGACTCCATGACCGCCCGGACGATGGAGAGGCCTATGCCGCTGCCTCCGTATTCCCTGGTCCTGGCTTTATCCACTTTATAAAATTTATCCCAGATCCTCCCGATGTCCTCTTCCGGGATCTGGTTTCCGGTATTCCGCACCTCGATATGGGCCTTTCCTTCCTGTTTTTCCACCGTGACCGTGATCTTTTTCTCTCCGTCCACATGGTTCAGGGCGTTTCCCACATAGTTGCGGATCACTTCCTCCGCCATGTACTCATCGGCCCAGACATCGAGGCTCTCCGGAGCCCGCAGCTCCACCTTCGCCTCCTTCTGCCCGATCAGGATCTTATAGGAATTCAAAACTCCCTCGATCATCTCCACCAGGTCAAAACGCTCCATGGAAAGCTGATCCCTGCCGGCCTCGATCTGGTTTAAGGCCAGCAGCTTCTTCACCATGGTGTTCATCTTGGAAGCCTCGTCGATGATGACGTCGCAGTACCACTCCATGCTTTCCGGGTCGTCGCTTATACCCTCCTTAAGCCCCTCCGCGTATCCCTGGATCAGGGCGATGGGAGTCTTCAGCTCATGGGAGACATTGGACAAGAATTCCCGGCGCATCTCGTCGATCTTCGTCTTCTGCTCATTGTCCCGCTTAAGCTCCAGATTGGCGGTCTTCAGCTCCTGGATGGTCTTTTCCAGCTGGGCGGACATATGGTTCATGCTGTTTCCCAAAACGGCGATCTCCCTGTTCCCTCCGCCTTCATACCTGGCGTCGAAGTCCAGTCCGGCCATCCGCTCCGCCAGAGCGGAAAGGCGCAGGATCGGCGCCGTCATATTCCTGGTGAGGAACCAGGCGGCCAGGATCCCCAAAAGGCCCACCGCTGCCGCCACATAGAGGTTGAACTGCTTCATCAGATCCACCGTCTCCCGGATCCCCTGGATGGAGACCCGCATGATGGAGAAATAGCCTCCCGGATAAGAGGAGAACATCTCCATGTAGTCGGCATCCAGCTGGCTGTCGTGGACCTTGTTGATCTGATAGCTGTCGGTCCGGCGCAGCACCTCCTCCGACTCGTTCCTGCCCAGGATGTAGTCCAGAAGGGTGTTGACGCCCCTGGGGATGTCTTCGCTGCTCTGGGAATAGAGAGTGTCCTGGCTGGAATCATAGAGAAAGATCTCGATGTTGAAATTTTCCTTGACCCGCCACAGATAGATCTTGGTCTCCTCGGACACGCCGCCGTCCGCCTCCAGCCTGGTCTCCAGCTGGTCATGGGCCTGGATCAGGGTGTGCTGCTTGCGGCTCATATAGTAAGGCTCCAGCCACAGGCTGATGACGACCCAGGTGGCGATGGCCACGGCCGCCACGGTACCGGCCAGGATCATCATATACCGGAATCGGATGGTATGCTTCATGATCTGTCCACCTCGAATTTGTAGCCCATCCCCCATATGGTCTTGATATACTCGCCTTTGTCTCCCAGCTTGCTCCGGAGCTTTTTCACATGGGTGTCTATGGTCCTGGCGTCGCCGAAATAGTCATAGTTCCACACATGGTTCAGGATATTTTCCCTGGAGAGGGCAATGCCCTGGTTCTCCAGAAAATACGTCAGGAGCTCAAATTCCTTAAAGCTCAGATCCACCTGTTTTCCGTCCACAGCCACCTGGTGGGCCGCCTTGTCTAAGACGATGCCTCCCACGGAGATGCTGTCGGTCTTGGCCGTCTTGCTGCGGCGCAGGATGGCCTCCACCCTGGCCACCAGGATCTTGGGACTGAACGGCTTGGAGATGTACTCATCCACGCCCAGCTCAAAGCCCAGGAGCTCATCCCGCTCCTCTCCCTTGGCCGTCAGCATGATGATCGGCACCTGGGAATAATGCCGGATGGTCCGCACGGCTTCCCATCCGTCCATCTTGGGCATCATCACGTCCATGATGATCAGGCTGATCTCCTTATCGGCGAAGAACTTATCCACCGCTTCTTCTCCGTCGGCGGCTTCTTCCACCAGGAAGTCCTTTTTGACCAGGAAATCCTTGACCAGCTTTCTCATCCTGCTCTCATCATCCACCACAAGAATCTTTAATTTTTCCATATCAATCCCGCCTTTCAGCAGACGACGCCTGCTGTCCTTATTTTATCAGACCTGTATGCCGCTTTCTATAGTTTTCACCTAACTTTCACAAAACCGCCTGCGTATACAGGCGGTTTTGTCAGTTTTTCTTCCCGAAGACCACGATGTGCTCCCGGATGAAGCGGAACGTCTTCTCTTCTCCGTCCCTGGCCAGCATCTTCAGCAGGATCTCCAGCTGCCTCCTGGTCACGGGATGGATCACCATGACTTCCTTGGTCCTATTATAGTATTCCAGAGGGCTGCTGTCGGTATAGGCATCCTTCAGATACGTCTTGGAGGCGGCGATGCGGTCCATGAACATCTCCACCACATACCGCACCGGCATCCGCATCCCGGCGATCTGGAAGCCCCGGTCCATGTCCACGTCGATCCAGTATTCAAAGTGGTGCTTGTTGCGTCCCTTGTGATGGAGCCAGGCGGCGGAGTATCCCTTTTCCTCCCGTTCCGCCGCGTTGGGGCTGCGGTTTCCCTGATAATAGCGGCAGCCCACTAAAAATTCCGAGGGCGCGTATTTGGACAGGTCATGGAGCAGTCCCTGCTTATATAAGCCCACGGCGAAGCAGTTCTTCATCACCAGGAGCTTGTGATGATTGATGGTCCTAAGATGCTCCAGAGCCTTCATTTTCCGTCCCCTTCCTCTGTCTCTGCCACCTGAAGGCCCCTGGGCCCCACCGGAGTGGAAAATACGATCTGGGTGCTGGTGCGCCCGTAATCCTGGAGACGGCCGATGAACTGATCCAGCTCCACGGTACTCTTAAAGGCCACCTTGATCAGCATGGAAAACTGGCCTGTCACGCAGCTGCACTCCAGCACATTGGGACACGCCTCGATAAAGGGGTAGAACTCCTCCTTCTGCCTGGGCTGTACCTCCAGATTGATAAAAGCCATGATAGGATACCCCAGCTTCTCCTCATTGACCCGGGCCGAATATCCGGTGATGATCCCGGCCTTCTCCAGCCTCTCGATGCGGGCCGACACTGCCGGGGAAGACAGATAGGCCTTCTCTGCGATCACCTTCAGCGGGGTCCTGGCGTTCTTCTGCAGTATATCCACGATCTGCCGGTCTATACGATCCATATCTTTCCTGCCCTCCTGTTGATTTCTTCTCTATTATAGGGGTTTCCCTTATTTTTTTCAAGTGTTTCCCGATTCCCGCTTAAAAAAATTAATCTCCGTCCAATTTCCCTTCTCCAGGAAACAAGGGCAAGCATCCCTACATATCTTATATTGTAATCAATCTTTGGAGGATTTTAACTATGAGCGATCTGGCAGCAACGAACTGTGGATGTGGAAACGGCTGCGGAAGCAACTCCTGCGGAAACAACATCTTATTCCTGTTACTGATCCTGTGCGCCTGCGGCGGATGGGGGAACGGCGACGGCTGCGGCGGAAGCCTCTTCGGCAACGGCGGCGACAGCTGCAGCTGCCTGCTTTGGATCCTTCTGCTGTCCTGCGTCTGCGGCGGCTTCTGATCTTCCGGCTTCAAAACAAGGATCCTGTATAGCAGGATCCTCCGCCTGCGGCGGGCCGCATGGGCGGCAAGCTTCTTCTTCGCCGCAGACAGGTCCCACGGCGTGTTTTGCTCTATGGAAACGAAGTTTCCCATAGAGGAACGTAAGAGAGGGGGATGCACCTGCATCCCCCTCCTTGCTTTTTCTCTAGAATCCTCCCAGATACTGTTCATAGATCCCGTAAAAATCCGCCGCCTCTCCATAGTCGGCGCCGTAATCCACCGTCTCCCACGCAGTCTCATTGCGGCGGACGGAGACGGTCTGGGCGAACTGGCCGCAGCACTGGGCCAGAGTCTCCTCCTGCTGCTTTTTCTCCAGCGCTTCTTTGTTCTCCGCTGTGGCCTCTCTGTCATAGTTGGTGACGCATTTCACCACATAAAGGCCTCCGTCCGTCTCTATGACCTCGCTGACCTGTCCGCTGCTCAGGGAAAAGACGGCCTCCTCCAGGGACGGATCCAGCATCCCTCTGGATACCTTCTGCTCCGTCTCCTCCGTCTCGCTGTATTCTCCCGCCAGAGAGGAAAAATCTTCCCCGGCCTCCGCCCTGGCCTTTGCCTGTCCGGCCTCTTCCTTTTTCAGGACTGCCTCCTCTTCCGGCAGTCCCTCCGTATCCCAAAAGATCTGCTGGAACACCACGACCCTGGCGGCATCCTCGCTGATCTCTCCGTCCAAGAGACTCTCCGCCGTCCTGCGGGCCAGGTGATAATCCCGGAAAGCCGCCTGGACACATGCCTCGTCAATGCCGCAGCCAAGAGCCGTTTCCTCCGGCATGGCCTCCATATAGGCCGAAGCCGCCTGGGCGATCTTCTGCTCCTCTTCCTCTGAGAGCGATACTTCATACTGCTCCGCCATCAGAGCCGTGCATTTGACTAAGAGCAAAAAATCCTCCAGCTCTCCTTCCATATGGTCCGCCAGAGTTCCTCCCTCCACGGGAACCGTCCAGATCTCTCCGCCATACGCGCTCTCATATCCCGCCTTACGGCTCAGCAGGAAGACCATCGCCTCTCCCCTGGTGCACACCTCGTCTTCCATGGAAAAGAGATCCCCCTCTCCCAGCTGCGCCGCTCCGCCGGCCCCGCCGCATCCGGCCAAAGACCCGGCCAAGACCAAAACGGCCAAAAGCCATAACCATTTCCTGCCCAAGCTTCTTCCTCCATTCTCTCCTGTTTCTCTGTCATACCACGATCCCGTGTATGTTGCTGCCGGAATTGGATTTTTCCACCACGATCCCTTTCGGGATCCGCTCTTTCAGCTCCTCCACATGGGATATGATCCCCACCAGCCTGGTCCCGCCGGACAGCTCCTGAAGGACCGTCACGGCCTTGTCCAGGGATTCGCTGTCCAGGGACCCAAAACCTTCGTCGATGAAAAGCGTCTCCGCCTGGATCCCTCCCGCGTGGGCCTGGATCACGTCCGCCATGCCAAGCGACAGGGACAGGGCCGCCTCAAAGGATTCGCCGCCGGAAAGGGTCCCCACAGGCCGCTCCCGCCCCGTATAGGCGTCAAAGACCTGGATCTCCATTCCTTCCCTGGTCCTGCCGTCCCGGACCTCCGGAAGGCGCCGCAGGGCGTATCTGCCCCCGCTCAGACGGCCCAGGCGGAGATTGGCCGCCTGCAGGATCCTGTCAAAATACACCGAAAGCACATACTGCTCGAACACCAGGTTTTTGGGATTCCTGCCGGACACCGTCTCCGCCACGTCTCCCACCAGGCTGTAGGTCTCCCGCAGCTTTTCCTCCTTCTCTTCCTCCTGGATCAGGCGGGAAAGACTGTCCTTTCCTGTCCGGATGGAAGCGGCCAGCTCCTCCTTCTCCTTCTGGACCTCCGAAAGCTGCCGTTCCGTATCCCCGGCCTGCCGGCGCAGATCGTCCAGAGGCAGATCCTCTCCCGCCTGGGTTTCCGAAAGGAGCTGTTCTTTCCGGATGCGTTTTTCCAGGACCTCCTGATCCCACCGGGAAAGGGCCTCTTCCATCCGGAGGAGCTCCTTTTCGCCCATGACGGCGGCCCTGTAGCTCTCATCATCGGAGAAGCCCGCCGCTGCCCGGGCTCTGATCCAGCTGTCCTCAAGCGCTTCATATTCTGTCTCCAGGACCTTCTGCTGTTTCTCCATGCCCTCTGCCAGGCCCTTTTCCCCGGCGGCGGCCTCATAGGCGGCCCGGAGGGCTTTTTCTGCCTGCGCGGCCTGCTTTTCCAGCTTCTTGACTTCCTCCTCGGTGATCTCCCGGTCTCCCGACGCGGCCGGTGCCGGATGGGTCCTGGAGCCGCAGACAGGACAGGGCTCTCCCTCCGAGAGGGAGGAGGCCAGGATCCCGATGATCCCCCGCCTGTACGCATCCCGTATATGGATGAGACGGTCCGAAAGATCTTCCGCTCTTTTCTCCGCCTCCAGATATTCCCGCTGCCTTTCCAAAAGCTTCCGCTCCTGTTTTTCCCGTTCTCCCGCCAGCGCTTCCCGCTTCTTCTCCGCCTCCGAAAGGCGCCCGGCCTCTGCCCGCACGGAAAAGGCCTTTCTGCCCTCTGAGACTTTTCTTCGCCGTTCCTCCCGGCTTTCTCTCTCTTCCTCCAGCCGGGAAAGCTCCAGGGTGACCTGGGAGAGCTGCCTCTTCTTCTCCTCTCTGGCTCTGGCGGCCTCCATCAGGCCGGCCAGGCGGCGGCTCTCATTGGAAAGCTGTTCCCGCTTCCTAGAGAGCTCCTGTTCCTTCATGAGAAGAGCCGAAAGCTCCTGCTCCAGAGCCTCCCGGATCTTTCCGTGATCGGGAGCTTCCTCCTCAAGAAGCGCCCGGAACTCTGCGTTGTCCGTCCGGATGCGTCCTGCCGCTTCTCTCTTTTTGAGACGGCACTCCTCGATGCCGCTCTTAAGCTTCCTGGCCCAGGCTCCCGCTTCCTTCTGCATGGCCTCATAGAGATCTGTCTGGAAGATACTCCGGAAGATCCTGGTCCTCTCCTTGGAAGAGGCCGTCAAAAACTGGGTAAACTCTCCCTGGGCCAGGAGGGAGACCTGCTTGAACTGACGGAAATCCAGTCCCAGAAGCTCCTCCATCCCGGCAGTCACGGCGGCCGCCCCTTCCGCCAGGAGTTTCTCTTCTCCGCCTCCTATCCGATAGAGGGCGGCCGTCTCCGGTTCCATGACCGTCCCCTCTCCGCGCCGCTTGGGTCTCTCATACCGCGGCTTCCGCTCCGCCAGATACGTCTCCTCCCGGTGGCGGAAGGTGAGCCGCACCCAGGTCTTTTCTTCCTCCGGCGCGAATCCGCTTCGCAGGGAAGACTGTCCCCTCAGGCTTCCGCTGACCTGTCCGTACAGGGCATAGCACACCGCGTCAAAGACTGTGGTCTTTCCGGATCCGGTGGGGCCGCTCACCAAAAACAGCCCGCTCTCTCCCAGCTTTTCAAAATCCACGGATTCCCGTCCCCCATAGGGGCCCCAGGCGCAAAGTTCCAGAAACAAAGGTCTCATGGCTCCTCCCTTCCGGCCCGTAAAAAGAGCTGCGCAGCCACTCTTTTCTGTCCTTCTCCCGGCTCTCTTCCCGTTGCCTCCAGGTAAAAATCCGCAAACAGCTCCTCCGGCTTCCGATCCTCCGAAACGGCGCCGGAGAAAGCCTGCGCCTCCTGCGGCGGCAGATTTTTCTCCAGGATCACCTGCATGAGATTGGGATAGACGGCCCTGAGCTCCTCGGCGGGATGATAGAGCTCCCCCTCGTCGGTCAGCCGGGCGCAGATATAGTCCTCCCTGTCGCAGGCGGCGGCCACCTGAGGCGAGATCAGCTCCCGCAGAGGTCCCCGGATAACGCGCATATCGTGGAGGGGCTCCAGGTATTTCCGTTCCACCTTCAGATTTCCCTTTTCCCGAAGCTCCACCAGATAGACGCTCTTTCTCTGGCCGGCCTCCGCAAAGGAATATTTCACCGGAGAACCGGAGTAATAGACATTTCCGCCGCCCACCTGCCTGGCGCCATGGATATGGCCCAGCGCCGTATAGTCAAAGGCGCGGAAAAGAGAGGCGTCCACCAGATCGGCGCCTCCCACCATGGTCTCGGCTCCGGTGGTCTCCGGCTTTTCTCCCTCCCATCCGGCGAAATGATGGGTCACCAGCACATGGCGGCCTCCGTCTCCTGTCTCCATCCCGGAAACGGCCAGCCGCACTCCTTCCTCCAGCGAACGGCAGGGACTTCCGAAGAGCTCTCCCATCCTGGCGGGGCCGGCGAAGGGCAGCAGATGGAACGTCACCTCTCCCCACCCGTCCGGAACAGACACCTGGCCCGGACGGCCGCACAGCCAGATCCCCTGACGGCTCAAAGGGACGCGGCCGAACTCCAGCCGTTCCGGAGAATCGTGGTTTCCGGCGATGGCAAGCACCAGAAGGCCCGCCTCCGTGCACTTTCCCAGGAAACGGTCAAAGAGCTCCACTCCCCCTTTCGGCGGAATGGCCCTGTCATAGATGTCCCCGGCCAGCAGCAGCGCATCCGCCTGCTCCTCCATGGCCAGGCGGAAGATCTGCTCCAGGGCACAGGCCTGCTCCTGCTCCATGGAAAACCCATTTACCACTTTTCCGATATGCAGATCCGCCGTATGGATGAATTTCATATGGCTCCTCCTATCCCCGGAAGGCGCCGCCCTCTTTCAACAGCCTCTGCATGACCTTCATGGCTCCGCCCTCTTCACAGGCACCGGCCGCATATCTGGCCGTCGCCTTGACCTCCGGCAGGGCGTTTCCCACCGCGTAGCTGTAATGAGCGGCCTTCAAAAGCTCCACATCGTTCTGCTGGTCGCCGAAGGCCATGGTCTCCTCCGGGGATACGCCCAGGGAAGCCTGCAGCTTCCGCACTGCCGTTCCCTTGTTGATGCCGGCCTTATAGACATCCAGCCACATGGCTCCGGCCGTGACCACAGACACTCTGTCCCTCCACTTTTCACAGAACGGACGGAACGTCTCGCCGGAGCGCAGTTTCCTGTCATAGACGCTGAGCTTCACCACATGCTCCCTGTTGTCCATGATGTCGGAGACCCCGGTAATATCCTCCTGGTAGCCTTCCCTCAGCCAGTCCACCAGTTTCCTGTCGTCCGTATCGGAATACATGAAGCCGTTTCCCGTCAGGAAAGGCACCACATCCGGATAAGTCCGGATGTCCGCGATCAGTTCCCCCAGAAGCTCCGGATCCAGATCCTCGGAAAACAGAAGCTCCCTTCCATGTCCCGTCTGGGTGCCGTTGCAGGCCATAAAATAGATCCGGTCCTGCAGAGGGCCGAACAGTCTCTGGGCGCTTATGAGGGAACGGCCCGTGGCCGCCGCGAACAGGACTCCCCTGTCCAAAAGGGCCTCTATGGTATCCTTAAGCTCCTCCGGCATGGTGCTGGAGCCGTCCTTCACCAGGGTACCGTCTATATCGGTCGCAATCAGTTTGATCATATGAGTTCTCCTCTGTATTTTTTCAAAACCTGCCAGAGCCTGGAAACGGGAAGCCCCACCACGTTCTGGTAGTCTCCTTCTATGCCGTCCACATAGACGGCGAACCGGCCCTGGATCCCGTAAGCCCCGGCCTTGTCCATGGGCTCTCCGGTGGCGATGTAGGCCCGGATCTCTTCCTCCTCCATGGGAAGGACGTGGACCAGGGTCCGTTCCGAAAAGGTGCTGGCTTCCTGCTCTTTTCCCTTTTGGACCACGGTCACTCCCGTATAGACCTCATGGCTCCTGCCCTGGATCGCCTTCAGCATGGAAAACGCCTCTTCCCGGTCTCCCGGCTTTCCCAGGATCTTCCCATCCAGGACCACCACCGTATCGGCGCCGATCACCACATCTCCCGCCTCCGCCTGTTCCAGAGCGCCGCGGGCCTTCTGGCGGGAGAGCTCCCTCACAGCCCCGGAGGGTTCATCGGTGCAGATCACCTCTTCCAGATCCGTGGGCCTCACCTCATAAGCCAGGCCCGTAAGGGCCAGCAGCTCTTTTCTCCTGGGGGATGCGGAAGCTAAGATCAGTTTTCCCATATCAGTCCTCCCAGGGGCGGATCCTGTATGTGACGCCCAGTCTCTCACAGATCTTCCGGCACTGTTCCTCTTCCTCTTCCGTGATGGTGGTGGCCACCGTGGTCATCACCACATGAGGAACATATTTCTTGCAGTCCGCCGCGTAGGCCAGCATGGCGTCAAAGGAGCCGATGCCGAATCTGCTCCTGGTCAGCTCATAGTACCGCTCCTTATCGGGGGTATTGAGACTGATGGAGACGGTGTCGATGAGTCCCTCCAGCTTATGGGCGGTGGGCTCTCCCCAGATGAGATCCGCCAGTCCGTTGGTATCGATCCTGGTGGGCTTCCCATAAGTCTCCTTGACAAAGGCCGCCACCTCCAGCAGGGCGTCCAGCCGCACCGTGGGCTCCCCGAAGCCGCAGAAGACGACTTCCCTGTACCGCGTAAGGTCTCTGCCGCGGAAGGCTTCCTTCACCTCCTCCACGGAGGGTTCCCTGGACAGCCACAGAGTATCGGAATTTTCCATATGGTCCCTGGTCTGGCGCAGGCAGAAGGTGCAGGCGCAGGGACATTGATTGGTCAGGTTTACATACAGATTGTCATGGACTTCATACAGGATCGTCACACTCATGGTCATTTCCTCATTTCATTTTAAAGTTGTCAGCAGCTCTTCAAAACAGACTCCGTCGGTCCTGGGGATCCCCAGCTCCTCGGAACGGAGTATGCACTTTTTCACAAAATCCCCGGCCCGCTTCACAGAACGGTCGAAGGGGACGCCGTTGACCGCGTCGGCGGCCACGATGGCCGCGAAGACGTCGCCGGTGCCGGACCTCTCGGTCCCTACCCGGTGGCTCCGGAAGACGCGGCTGGGCTTCCCTCTCTCATAAATATAGTTGGCCACGAAATCCCCCTGGCGGATCCCGGTGATCACGATCTTTCCCGGTCCCCTTTTCTGGAGCTTATCGGCCATGGCCCCTATATCCCGGACCGGCACCCGGTCTCCCCGGTAAGGCGTATCTGTCAGGATGCACGCCTCCGTCAGATTGGGCGTCAGGATATCCGCGTACTTCACTAACCGCTTCATCTCCTGGCACAGCTCCGGCGTATAAGTGGCGTAGGGCTTTCCGTAGTCTCCCATCACCGGATCTATGACCACGGTGGTCCGTTCTGTCCGGAAATCCCGGATAAAATTCCGCACGATGTCGATCTGGGCCTTGGACCCCAGAAAGCCGGAGGTAATGCCGTCAAATTCCAGTCCCAGATTTTTCCACTGCCGGATATAAGCAGGCATCTTGGACGTATAGTCGTCAAAAAAATACTCCGGGAACCCGGTATGATTGGACAGGATGGAAGTGGGCACCGGACAGCACTGGATCTTCAGCGCCGAGATGATGGGCATGGCCACTGCGATGGAGCAGCGGCCGAACCCGGATATATCGTTGATGACTGCGATCTTTTTCTGATTGTTATGCGTCATTCTCATGGGTCTTCGCTCCTGTCTTATAGACGCCCGACTTTTCCAGGATCAGGGCCGCCGCGTAGAAGATCACCAGGTTCAAAAGCCCCTTCAGGAGAAGTCCTGGCAGGGAGGCTATGCCCGCCGCCAGGCTTCCGGAAAGGATGGCTCCTCCGGCCGCGTATCCCGCCGCCATCTCCAGGATGGCCGCCGAAACTCCCACGGCCGTCATGCCGGACATGGTCTTCCTTCCATGGCAGAGCTTTCCCGCCATTCCTCCCTGTATCCCCTTGATCACCAGGGTGAAGACCGCCCACTGGGGATACCCCGTCAGGATGTCCGCCAGAGCCGACCCCATACCCGCGGCAACGGCCCCCGTCTTCCAGCCGAACAAAAGGCTCACCAGCAGGATGCAGCTGTCTCCCAGATGGGCATAGCCCAGAGGGATGGGGATCTGGATGACCATGGTGGCTCCGCAGATCACAGCTGTGCAGACTGCCGTTCTGCACAAGAAAAGTGTCTTTTTTTCCACGATGTGTTCCATACTCAAGTCCTTCTTTCCACATTTCCTGACGCCGGATCTAACGGCCGTCCCTGGATTCCACGCAGATGAGGATCCCCTCCTCCAGCTCCAGGCGCGCCTCCTCCCCGGCCAGCTCGTTGCTGACGCCTAAGCTTACTCCCGGCGAAAGCGCCGCATCCGTCAGAGGATACTTAAACCCGGTCAGGGTCACTCCCCGCACCTGGCCCGCAAACGGGATAAACGAGATATACTTCCCCCACAGCGTCTCTTTCCGGAAATCCCTGGAGCCGTCCAGGAGGAACAGACGGTTCCAGCCGTCCACCAGACTGCAGGGGATCTTCCTCTTAAGGCCGTGGAGCAGGATCTGCACATTGGCCAGGGCGTGGTCGAACCGGCGGCCGAAGGCCCCCAGGATCACGATCTCCTCTGTCCCCGGCAGATCCAGGGCGTATAAAAGGGCCAGCTCCGTATCGGTGCAGTCCTTCTCCGGCCTGTGGGTCTCAAAATGGACGCCCCGCTCTCTGTAGGACGCCAGCCGTTCCCGGTCCACCGTATCGAAATCTCCCACGATGCAGTCGGGACAGATCCCCAGCTCCTCAGCCGGGATCAGGCCGCCGTCCACGGCTATGGCGTACCCGTACTGCCATTTTTCCAAAAAACCGGCGGCAAAGGGAATCTCCACGTCACCGCCGGTCAAGATCAGTACTTTCATTCGTTCTCAAACTCCCGGAACACCTGGATAAAAGCCCTGGTGTTGGCGGCCACGTCGCCGGAAAATACCGCGGAGCCTCCCACCAGCACATTGGCCCCCGCCCGGATCACCTCCGCCGCATTGGCCGCCTTGATGCCTCCGTCCACCTCGATGTCGGTGGAAAGGCCCAGTTCCCGGATCCGGGAACGCAGCTCCCGCACCTTATCCAGGCAATAGGGGATCAGCTTCTGGCCGCCGAAGCCGGGATTCACCGTCATGATGAGGACCATGTCCAGATCCGGCAGCACATAATCCAGGGCAGACAGCGGCGTAGCCGGATTCAGCGCCACTCCCGCCTTCTTCCCGGCCGCCTTGATCTGCTGGATCACCCGGTCCAGATGGGTGCAGGCTTCCGCGTGGACAGTGATGATATCGGCGCCGATGGAAGCAAAAGCTTCGATATAGCGGCCCGGATCCTCGATCATCAGATGGACGTCAAAGATCTTGTCCGTAGCTTTCCGGATGGTCTCGATCACCGGCATGCCGAAAGAGATCTGAGGCACGAACATCCCGTCCATCACATCCAGATGGATATACTGAGCTCCCGCTTCCGCGGTTTCTTGGATCTGCTGTCCCAGCTTTGTAAAATCCGCCGCCAGGATAGAAGGGGATAAAATCAACATACGCTTCTCCTTTTACTTATATCGCTTCCTGTTTTTCAGTTCTTCATATAAGAGCAGATAGCTGCCGTACCGCTCCCGGCTCACGCTTCCCTGCTCCACCGCCGCCTTGACCGCGCAGCCGGGCTCCTTCCCGTGGATGCAGCCCTGGAAGCGGCACTGTCCCTCCAGCCGAAAAAGCTCCGGATAGTAAAACCGCAGCTCCTCGCAGGAAATGCCGTCCACTTCCAGGGAACTGAAGCCGGGCGTATCCAGCAGATACGTATCCTGCCCCACGCAGAAGAGCTCCGTGTGCCTGGTGGTATGGCGTCCCCGCCTCAGCTTCTCGCTGATGGTCCCTGTCTGGGCTCCGGCCTCCGGGCAGATGCGGTTCATCATGGAGGACTTTCCCACTCCGGAGGGGCCCGCCATGACCGTGGTCTTTCCCCGCAGGAGGGCCAGCACTTCGCCGACTCCCTCTCCGCTTCCGGTACAGGTGCAACACACCTCATATCCGGCCTCCCGGTAGATCTTTGCCAGCGGCTCCGGATCCGTCAGATCCGATTTGTTGAAGCAGATCCGGCAGGGGATCTGCTGAATTCCCATCATAACAAGAAACCGGTCCAGCAGATTCAAGCTGGGATCCGGCTCCTTTACGGCAAATATCACCAGGGCCTGGTCCACGTTGGCCGATGCCGGACGGATCAGGCTGTTTTTCCTGGGGAATATCTCCTGGATATTCCCCAGACTTTCTTCCTCTGAGAGGACCTCCACCGACACATCGTCGCCCACCAGAGGTTTTATCCCCTGGCTGCGGAAGATCCCCTTTGCCTTACATTCATAGACTTTGTCATGGCCGTCATGGACATAATAGAAGCCTGCGATTCCTTTAATGATCTTGCCCTTTACCGTCATACGCTGCCCTACTGGCTCTGGGCCGCTCCGCTGTCGGAGGACGGATCCGTGGCTTCCGACGGGTCTTCAGACTCTGTAGGAGACGTTGTGGGCTCCGCAGGAGGCTCTGTCGCGGGCGGTTCCGTAGGCTCCGGCCCGAGGCTGACCCACAGCTCCACGGTGGTGCCGCTCTCCAGCTCCGTTCCGGCGCTGTAGCTGGCGCTGTAGACCAAGCCCGCATCCAGATTGCTGTATCCGGTATGGATGGTCCCCACCGTAAGGCCGTTGGACGTCAAAGTGTCCGCGGCATCCTCCGCGCTCATCTCCAGGACATAAGGCATCCGCACAGTCGTCACCGCCGGTCCCTGGCTGATGACCAGATCCACAACGCTTCCTTCCTCCACGGTGCTGCCGCCGGAGATGGACTGGCTCATGACCTGTCCCTCCGCGTATTCGTCGCTGTTGCCTGTGGTTACGGAACCAACCGTGAGGCCCGCTGCCTCCAGCTCGCTCCTGGCGTCCGCCTCCGTATATCCAAGGACGGACGGAACTCTGGTGGTCCTGGTCTCCGGCCCAAGGGAAATATAGACGGTCACGGTGCTGCCGATCTCCACTTCCACGCCTAAGCCGGGCCTTACCTGAGCCACACGGCCCTCCGGCTGGCTGTCGCTGTATATCTCATCAAATTCCGGATTCAGATCCGCCGCGTGGAGGGCTCTGGTGACTTCCTCCCTGGTCATGCCGATCAGATCATCGGGCACCGTGGTCACCGTGGTCCCCTTGCTGACCGTCACCCGGACTACCGTATGACGCAGGACCATTTCCCCTGCCTCATACTCCTGCTCCATGATCTGGTCCTCTTCATATTCGTCGGACTCCGCGTAGGACAGCACCATCTCCAGGTCCGCCTCGGCCATCAGCTCCTCTGCCTCCTCCACGGTCTTCCCAAGGAGGTTTGGCATCTCCACTTCCGTGCCGTCAGACTCGGTGACGCCGTTGTTGCGGTCCCGGTTTCCGGAGAAATTGAACCATCCGAAGGTGCGCCCCACCACAAACAGGGCCAGGAGCACGATGACCACAGCCACTACGATCCCGACGATGGTAAAGACTTTATCGGATTTCCTGCCGCCTTCCTCTTCGTCGTCATAGTCCTCATCGTCGTCGGACAGCAGATTCTCGTCGTCATAGTCCAGCTGGTAGCGCTCCTCTTCCTCATCGTCATAGCCGTCGTAGGGCTCCAGCACCTCCGTGGCGTCCAGATCCTCTTCGGCCGCCCCGTTCCTGATACGCTCCACTTCTTCCTCGCTCATGACCCTGGTGGGTCCGTCGCTGCTTATGGCGTTCATCTTCACGAAATCCTCATTGGGACTCATGAGAGCCCTTTTCAGATCCGCGATCAGCTCCGTCACGCTGCGGTAGCGCATCTCCGGCTTTTTCTGGGTACATTTCATGACGATCTTTTCCAGACTCACCGGGATCATCGGCTCATACTGCCTGGGAGGGACCATCTCCCCGCGGATATGGAGAAGGGCCACCGATACGGGAGAATCTCCCTCAAAAGGCACCCGTCCGGTCAGCATCTCATACATGGTGATGCCCAGGGAATAGATGTCGCTGCGCTCGTCGCAGTATCCGCCCCTGGCCTGCTCCGGAGAGATATAGTGGACAGATCCCATGGTATTGGACGTGATGGTCTCGCTGGTGGCCGCCTTGGCAATGCCAAAGTCCGTCACCTTCACCTTTCCGTCCCTGGAAATGATGATATTCTGGGGTTTGATGTCCCTATGGACGATGTGCTGCTCATGGGCCGCCTCGATGCCCTGGGCCACCTGCATGGCGATGCCGATGGTCTCCCGGATCTCCAGCTTCCCCTTCTTGGCAATGTAAGTTTTTAACGTGATGCCCTCCACCAGCTCCATCACGATGTAGTGGAGATCCGCTTCGTCTCCCACGTCAAAGACATGAACGATGTTGGGATGGGACAGACATGCGGCCGCATGGGCTTCTGTCCGGAATTTTCCTATAAAGCTCTTGTCCGAATTGAACTCCTGCTTTAAGACCTTTACGGCCACATCCCGGTTGAGCTTATGGTCCTTGGCCCTGTAGACGTCCGACATCCCGCCGGAGCCTATCTTTTCCAGGATCTCATAACGCCCTCCCAGAAACATTCCTATTTTTACCATTCTTTCACCTCATCTGCTGACGGGCGGAATACGACTACCGCTATATTATCCTTACCGCCATTGCTATTTGCTTCATCTATTAAATCTTCGCAGACGGCCGGAAGGTCGTCCCTGCCTGCCGCTATCTGCGCGATCCTCTCATCGGATACCATATTGCTGAGACCGTCGGAGCACATGATCACCAGATCTTCCTGTTCCAGATTCACCTCGAAAAAGTCCGCGAAAACGGTGCGGCTGGCTCCTATGGCCCTGGTGATGATATTCTTGTGTTCGTGGTATGCCTCGCTTCCCCGCTCCAGTTCTCCCCGCTCAATGAGTTCCTCCACCAGAGAGTGGTCCCTGGTGATCTGGCGCAGGATGCCGTCCCGCAGGATATAGAGACGGCTGTCTCCCACATTGGCCACGCAGAGGACCGTTCCCAGCACGCAGGCCGCCACCAGGGTGGTACCCATGCCGAAGAGTTCCTCCTCCTCCGAGGCCTTCTTGAGGAGCAGGCTGTTCACCTGCCGGATGCTGTCATTCAAAATAGTGATGGGATTGCTGCCCTCCGCCTCCTCCACGAGGCGCACCAGATGGTCAATGGTAAACTTCGAGGCAAAATCCCCTGCCTGATGACCTCCCATGCCGTCGGCCACCACAAACAGGTTCGGAATATTCCCGACGGGAAATACCGAATAATACACCGCGTCCTGATTCATCTGCCGCTTTCTTCCCCGGTCGGTCATCGCGTAGGCCTTCATGGTCTATCCTCCTTCTGTCCCTGGCTGCCAAGCTTCTGGTAACTGCGGCGCAGCTGGCCGCAGGCTCCGTTTATATCCCTCCCCATTTCTCTTCTTATAGTAACATTAATTCCACTTTTTTCAAGTATATTTTTAAAATTCAGGATGGTATTCCTGTCTGAACGTGCATAATCCCGCTCTTTGATGGGGTTTACGGGGATCAGGTTCACATGGCAGCTCCTGCCGGCCAAAAGGGCGGCCAGCTGCGCCGCCTCCTCCCCGTTGTCATTGACGCCCCGGACCAGGCTGTACTCAAAACTGAGCCTCCGCCCCGTCTTCTCAAAGTAATAGTCGCAGGCCGGGAGCACTTCTTTTAAGCTGTACCGCCTGGCGATGGGCATGAGCTCCCGGCGCTTCTCATCGTTGGGCGCGTGGAGGGAAAGCGCCAGCGTCACAGGAATCCCCTCTCTGGCCAGCCTCCTTATCTGATCCGGCAGGCCGCAGGTGGAGATGGTGATGCTCCTGGCGCTCAGATGGAATCCCCTCGGATCGGTGATGAGGCGGAGGAACTTTACAAAATTCTCATAATTGTCCAGCGGTTCCCCCGATCCCATGATCACCACATTGGAGATCCGCTTTCCCTCCATGGCCTGCATCCGGTAGACCTGTTCCAGCATCTCCGAAGGCTCCAGATTCCTGGCCAGTCCGTCCAGCGTGGAGGCGCAGAAGCGGCAGCCCATCCGGCAGCCGGCCTGGGAAGAGATGCAGACGCTGTTCCCGTGGTGATATTCCATCCAGACGCTCTCGATGATATTTCCGTCTCCCAGCCGGAACAGATATTTCTTTGTGCCGTCCAGGCGGGAACGGAGGATCTCCACCGGTTCCAGCACCGTCAGGGAAAATCTCTCTTCCAGCTTTTCCCGCAGTCCCTTGGAAAGGTCCGTCATCTGGGAGAACGCACAAACCTGCTTTTCATG